>JACQBB010000201.1 GCA_016194625.1 Elusimicrobiota bacterium
TCTTCTACGGCATCACGATGGGGCGGCGCGGCGAGACGCAGGGCATCCTGAAGTCGCTGTTCCTGATCAAGCCGATCAAGAAGGAGATGGCCGAGGTCCTGCGCCTGGACCCGCGCCACGGCGGCGCCCACCGCGTGCTGGGCGAGATCCTGTGGCAGGTGCCCGGCTTCGCCGGCGGCGACAAGAAGAAGGCGCTCGAGGAGTTCGAGGCCGCGGTCCGCCTGTCGCCCGACTACACCGCGAACTACGAGCCGCTGGTCGAGGCGTACCTGAAGTACGGCCGCAAGGACGACGCCGTCCGGGTCCTGAAGCAGGGCCTGGCCGTGACGGCTCCCAGCGATCCCGCGGCCGCGCCCGACGACCAGGCCGACCTGCGCAAGCTTTTGGAAAAGCTCGCCCGTTGAGCGCCTCCCTCCACGTCGCCCAGCCCGGCTACGAGGCCTTCCTGGCCAAGGAACTCCCCGGCGCGCCGGCGGCGAGCGGCCCCGGCTGGGTGCTGGGCGCGCGGGCTCCGGGCGAGCTCTGTTTCGCGCACCTGACCCTGCTCGAACCCAAGGAGCTGACCGGCAAGTCCGTCAACGCGATCGCCTGGGCCGCCGCCGACTTCTTCGCCGAGTCCGCGCGGACCGAGCGCTTCGAGGGCCCGTGGCCGCTCGTGCTGGAGGAGGCGGGCCTTCCCGGCCTGCCGCGCCGCGCGAAGCCCGTCGAGGAGCAGTGCTTCGCGCGCCTGAAGGCCAAGATGTCGCGCGTCGCCAAGCTCGCGGTCCGCGAGCGCCCCGCGCCTGGGCCCGCGCGCGGCTTGTTCGCCTACATGACCGGTTTCGACCGCGTGTGGGTGTCGCGCGAGGCGATCGCCTGGGGCCAGCGCCGCATGGCCGACGACCCGCAGGCGCCCTCGCGCTCGTACCTGAAGGCCGAGGAAGCCTACCGCGTGCTGGGCGCCGAGCCCGCCCCCGGCGAGACCGTGGCGGACCTCGGCGCGGCTCCCGGAGGCTGGAGCTACTCGGCCGCGCGTCGCGGCGCTCTCGTGACCGCGGTGGACAACGGCCCGATGAAGGCCGGCGGCCTGCATCCCGGCATCAGCCACCGCATGGAGGACGCCTTCAAGTTCGTCCCCGAGCGTCCGGTCGACTGGCTGTTCTGCGACATGGTCGAGGACCCGTCGCGCATCGCCGACCTATTAGAAGGCTGGCTGACCCGGGGCTGGTGCCGCCGCTTCGTCGTGAACCTGAAGTTCGGCCGCGTGGATCCCCTCCCGCTGCTGCGCCGCGCGGAGCGTCTGCGTCCCCTGTGCGCCGTCCTGAAGGCGCGCCATCTGTTCCACGACCGCGAGGAGTTCACGCTGGTCGGCGAGCGCCGCGTCTAGGTCCTTTAGCGGCGTCCGGACGGGACCATCGGCCTTCGTGCCCGCCTTCGCGCGCGGCTATGCTGTGCGCATGAGGAACCGCGCGCTGGTCCTCGCGCCGGCCGTCCTGCTCGTGTCCTGGGCGGCGGCGGCGCGCGCCCAGGGGCGTCCCGGGAGGGGGCTGGCCGCCTTCCTGCAGGAGAACGCCCGGGCCCTCTCCGCCGACGGCGCGGTCCCCGTCCCGGATCCGGAGACCCCTCCGGCTCCGCCGACGCCGTCTTCGGTCCCGCTCGACGGCGCGACGAGCCGCGTCAACTTCGAGTACGCGGACATGGTCGACCGGATGGAGAAGCTGAGGCGGGTCGTGATCGGCCGGCACCGGCACAAGCGCGTCGTCGACACCGGCGTCACCCCGGCCGACCGCGTCGACCGCGGGGAGATCCGCTACGTCGTCCTGCACGCGTCCGGCGGCGCGACGGGCAAGCCCGGGGCCTGCGAAGGATCCGTGGCGTGGCTCCTGAAGCGGCCCACGGCCGCCCATTTCATGGTGTGCCGCGACGGCCGGGTGATCCGGATGGTGCGCATCGAGGACATCGCCAACCAGGTCAAGAACGACGCGGTCGACCGGGCCGCGATCGGCATCGAGACCGAGACCGGCCATCCCGAGGCCGACGCGCCGTTCCTCGCGTCCGACTGGGACCCCGACTCGTACTGGCGCCTGTACGCGTCGCTGGCCTGGCTGATCCGGGCGATCGCCCGCGAGGCGGACCTCCCGCGCGACCGCGCCCACGTGATCACGCACGAGGAGGCCGACCGCGGCCTGCCGCGCGCGCACGTGGACCCCGGCCCGTTCTTCGACGGCGCGACCTATCCCGCCTTCGACGCGCGCTTCCCGGGCCAGGGGGTCACGCCGCGCGAGTTCCTGATGCGGCTGATCGCCGACGACGCCCCGCCGCGCATCTGGGCGGCGGCCGGCGGCGCGGCGGTCGAGGTCAAGGACACCGACATGCTCGGTCTGGCGCACTTGAGCGTGTACGCTCTGGACCCGGCGGGCCGCCAAGGACCGCTCGTGGCGGAGTGGGCGGCGCCTCCGGCCGGCTTGCCGCCGGCCCTGGTGAGCCTCGGCCTTCCGGAGGAGCCCGGAGCCTACCGCGTCGTCGCGCGCGACCTGGTGGGCAACACGAGCGCCGGCTTGGTCCGCGTCCCCGCCGTTGCGCCCGCGGCGCCCTGAGCGCTCCGGCCGGGACCGCCGTTTCCCGAAAGTTTGGTGGAGCTCCCGCGGGGGGCGGGGCCATAGTATGTCCGGCCATGAGCGCCGCGACCCTCGGGGTCCTCGTCGTGGACGGAGAAGATCCGGTCCGCCGTTCGACCGTGCGGGCGCTCGCGAAGGCCGGCTACGACGTGCGGGACGCGGCGACCGCCGGCGAGGCGCTGGCCGCGCTCGCGGGCGCCGGGCGAGGCTGCCGGCTCCTGCTGACCGACCTCTGGGTCGGAGCGATGAGCGGCGCGGAGCTCGCGGAGATCGCGCGGAGGCTGCGCCCGGGGCTCTCCGTCGTGTTCATGACGGCCGATCCCTCCCTGTTCGCCGCGGCGTCCCGGCCGGCGGCGGGGGTGCTGACGAAGCCGTTCTCGGAAGATGAGCTGCTGGCCGCCGTCGCGTTCGCGCTCCGGGAGGCTTCGGACGGCGGCTGACGGGCCGCGTCAGCGCGCCCAGCGGACGCGCGCGCCCGCCTGGTACGTCCGCGGCACGGCGAGACCGTCGGCGAACTCGATGTGGCGCTCCTGCGCCATGTTCTGGCAGGCGAGGAAGAGCTCGACGTCGCGCGTCGGCGCGAAGGCGAGGCGCCCGTCGAGGCGCCAATACTCGGGCACGTCCACGTCGGCGTTGAGCGCCTGCGAGTGGAGCGTGTGGGCGTCCTGATAGCCCGCGTTGAGGGTCAGCGTGACGCCGCGTCCCAGGGCCGCCGTGCCGCCGAGGTTGAGCTTGTGCGGCGGCGTCCCCTTGCGCACGTTCGTGACCCCCTTGGCGTCGGAGATCGTCTCGTAGGTGTAGTTCGCGTAGACCGAGCGGCCCGCGTCCCAGCGCCAGGACCACTTGAGCTCGCTGCCTCGCGCGATCGCGTTGTTGGCGTTGTCGAACGAGAGCGTGAGGAGCGTCGGCGCGGACGTGAAGCTGCGGACGACCGTCTCGCTGAGCCGGTCGATCGTCATATAGAACAGGTTCGCCTCCCAGCGCATGCGGCCATCGAGGCCCGCTCCTTGGTAGCTCGCCTCGTACGAGCGCAGGCGCTGCGGGACCATTCCCGGGTTGCCGACGAGCAGGGTCGTCGCGGTCGCCTGCTGGCGCGCGGCCTTGTCGTACAGCGTCGGGATGGTGGGAGCCAGCCCGTAGGAGAGGCGGAGCACGTGCTCGGACGCGGGCGCCGCGACGGCCGCGACCTGGTAGGCGGGCTCGGTTCCTCCCGTGTCCGAGTGCTCGACGGAGAGCGCGCCGACCAGGTTCAACCGGGGGAGGACCCGCCAAGACTGGCTGACGAAGCCGCGCTCGACGGCGTTCTTCTGGTACGGATGGGCGAAGAGCTGCGCGGAGTCGACGGAGTCGTGGCGCAGGCTGCCTCCGTAGACGGTGTGGAGGCGGTCGTCCAGCCAGTCGAGCCGGTGCGAGGCCTCCGCGTCGTACTGCGTCTCGCGGACCGTCAGCAGACCGCCCGCCGTCCGGTCGTAGGTGCGCCAGTCGTCGCGGCGCGCGAGCATGGTCTGCAGCGACGACCCGGCATCGAAGTCGAGCGTGTGCTTCAGCATCTGGAAGTCGTGGCGGAACCGTCCGCTCGGGTTCCCGGGATCGACGTCGCCGACGTTCTGCCAACTCCCGCCGCCGAAGAGCTCGAGCGTCGAGCGCTCGCTCGGCGCCCACCAACCGCGGAAGTTCCCCTTGTGGGAGAAGAGGTAGTCCTGGCCGACCGCGCCCGTCGTCGTCGGGTAGCCGGATTGCTCTTTGTGCGCGAAGCTCAGCCGGTAGGCGCCCGCGCGCGCGCCGTCCTCGACCGCCGCCTGCTCCTGATGGAAGCCCTGGTTCCCGCCGCGGGCGTCGCCGCCGACCGCGAGGGGCGCGCGCGGCTTGCGGGTGATGACGTTGATGACGCCGAGCCCGGCGTTCGAGCCGTACAGAGCCGCGCTGGGGCCGCGCACGATCTCGATGCGCTCGATGTCCTGGAGCTGGACGGGCAGTTCCTCCCAGACCGCGCCGCCCGAGAGGCCCGTGTACACGCTGCGCCCGTCGACGAGGACGAGGAGGTTGTCGACGAACTCGGCCGGGAACCCGCGGATGGAGACGAGCGCGCGGTTGCCCTCGCCCGAGCGGCCGTCCACGACGTTCATGCCCGCGCGGAAGCGCATGAAGTCCCAGAGGTTGACGGCGCCGGAGCCGCGGATCTCCTCGGCGGTGACGACCTCGACGGCGGAGGGCGCCTCGCTCACGTTCTCGACGCGGCGCGAGGCGGTGATGACCTTGGCCTCCTCGGCGAAGAAGGCCAGGTCGTCCTGTCCCGAGGCGCGCGCCGCGGGGGAGGTGAAGAGGAATGCCGCGGCCAGCGCGGCGCGCATCGTCGTTTTCAAGGGGTCGCTCCTGTGGACGTGTCTTCGAGAGGGAAGTCGACGAAGAAAGCGGTGCCTTCGCCGACCCGGGTCTCCAGGTCGACGCGGGCGCCGTGGCGTGACGCGAGCTCGTAGACCAGCGACAGGCCCAGGCCGGTGCCCTTGCCGGGCTCCTTCGTGGTGAAGAACGGGTCGAAGATGCGTTGGCGGATCTCGGACGGGATGCCGGTGCCGGTATCGCGGACCTCGAGGCGAGCGGCCGGCTTCCCGTCGAGGACGGCCCGGAGGCACGAGACCGTCACGCGGCCCCCGCGCGGCGTCGCGTCGAAGGCGTTGGTGCAGAGGTTGATGACGATCTGCTGGATCTGGTTCGCGTTGGCCCGGATCATCAACGGCTCGGCGGCCAGCGCGCGCTCGAGGGCGACGCCGCGGATCCGCGCCTGCGTGTCGGCGAGCACCAGGGCGCTCTCCGTCGCGGCGCGCAGGTCGAGCGGGGCCGACCGCCGCTGGTCCTGCCGCGAGAAGGTGAGCAGGTTCTGGACCAAGTCCTTGCAGCGCAGCGCCTCGCGCTCGATGGAGCGCAGCGGGAGCTCGAGCGCGCCGTCTTTCTCGATGCGGCGGCACGCGCTCTGAGCGAAGCCCAGGATGACGCCGAGCGGGTTGTTGATCTCGTGGGCGACGCCGGCCGCGAGCTGCCCGATCGCCGAGAGCTTCTCCGACTGCGCCATGCGCGTCTCGAGCGCCTTGCGCTCCCGGATGTCGCGCGCGACGAGGACGCGCCCCGCGGGACGGCCTTCGGCGTCGGCGAGGCGCGCCGACGAGAGGAGGAGCGGGATCCTCTCGCCGCCGCGGGCGACGAACTCGACCTCCGAATGGCTCCCGTCGGCCGCGCCCAGGCCCGCGAGCGCGTCCGCGTCGGCCAGCCGCCGCGCGGCGGCGTTCGCCAGGCGGACGCGCCCCTCGGCGTCGAGTACGACCAGCGCGTCGAGCATCCCGTCGAGGATGTCGTCCAGGAAGTCTTTCGAGACGGTCGTGGCCTCGAGGTCGGCGCTCATGCGGTTGAACGCCGTGGCCAGGTCCCCGAGCTCGTCGCCCGAGAGCACCGCCACCGAGACCCCCCGCCGCCCTTGTCCGATCCGCGCGGCGGCCTCGGTCAGCGGCCTGATTGGCTTCAGGAGGCGGCCCATCAGCAGGAGGATCAGCGCCAGCGCGACGGCCCCGGCGGCCAGGACGACCGCCTGGAGCTGGCGTACGATGCGCGTCTCGGTCGTGAGCGCGTCCGTCATCGGCAGGCCGACGCGGACGACCCCCGCGAGCTCCTGGCCGCCGGCCGACGAGAGGAGGAACTCCTCGTTCGGCTTCCAGACCGGGATCGCGACGTCGAGCACGGCGCCCGGGCCGTCCCCGACGACCGCGTAGCCGGGACGGCGGCGGGCGAGCGCCTGGCGCGTGGCGGCGTCGCGATAGCTCTTCCCGCGGTCGACGACGTTCGTGTGCGCGACCACATAGCCGGACGCGTCCAGCGCGACGGCGTAGGAGGCGTGCGTCTGCTCGACGAACGTCAGCAGCCGGGGCAGCAGGACGGACTCGCGGCGCTCGGCGATCGCCTGCGCGGCCCCCGCGGCGACGTCCGCCGAGCGGCCGATCACCCGTTGGGCCAGTTCGTCCGTGAGGATCCGGTGGACCGAGCGCCGGGCGAGCGTCACGACGAGGGCGCCCGTGAGCGCCGACAAGGGCACGAAGGCGAGCAGGACCTTGGCCTTGAGCCTCACGGGAGCACCTTCGTCGTTCCCAGCGCCTCGGGCGGCGGGACGAGCCCGGCGGCGGCGGCCGCCTTGAGGTTCAGGGCGCTCTCCACCGGCGACGGGAAGACGAGCGTCCCCGGCTCCTCTCCCGCCAGGAGCTTCTTGGCCGCGACGCCGGCCGCGCGGCCGATCGAGCGGAAGGAGACGCCGATCGCGGCCGTCGCGCCCCTCTCGGCCAGACCGTCGACCGGGACGTACAGCGGGATGCGGTTGGCGAGCGCGAAATCGCGGAAGAGCAGGAAGTTCCTCTCGTTGATGACGAGCGGATCCGGGGGCAGCCAGAGCGAGTCGACGGCGCCGACGAGTCCGCGGAGCTGGTCCGGGATGGCGTCCTCCTCGGCGAGCGGGTAGGAGTCGATCTTCACACCGGCGGCCTGGCCGGCCGCGCGCAGGAGCGGCAGATATTCTTCGCCGTAGAAGTCCGACTTCCAGACCACGCCGAGGCGCTTGAGCCCCGGCTGGAGCGCCTTCATGCGGGCCAGCAGCGCCTGCGGATCCGGCGTCATGCAGACGCGGACGGCGTCGGCGCGACCGGAGCGCCGCGCCGCGACGGACGGCGCCATGGCGACGATCACCCGCGCCGGTCCGTCGTAGGAGCGCAGGGCGGCCTTCGCGCCGAAGGCGACGATCACGCGCGCGCCCCCCGGCGGAGGGCCGTCGCCGGCGAAGCTCCTGGTCGCGTCGGGGCCGGCCGCCTCCCGGAACCCCTCCCAGGCCTCCTGGTACGGACGCGCGTCCGAGCTGAGGACGGCGCTGACCTGGGCGGCCGCGGGCGCGGACCGGACGAGCGCGCAGGCGGACGCGAGCGCCGTCACGAGGGCGACTTTCATGGGGTCCGCCGGCGAGGTCTTCGTGTCACTAGTGTAATCCGTTTCCGGGCGCCGTCAAGCCTCCGCGGCCGGCCACGCGGGGAGGATGCTCGGTCGTCCTGGGGGGATGCTGAGCGCGGGCTTAACCGCCGCCGAAATCGTCGCCGGCGGCGCCGTCAGCGCGTCTCGAAGGGGAGCGGGAGCGGCGTCGCGGTCTTGCCGTCCGTCCTCACGCCGCGCGTGAGCTCCAGGGTCCTGGAGCCCGCGGCCCCCGCGACCGAGACCTTGACCGTCGTCCCGGGCGGGCCGTACAGCGCGTCGAGCGCGTCCTCGAAGTCCATGCGCTCCGAGGACTTGCCGCCCACGGCGTCGAGCAGGTCGCCGACCTTGAGGCCGGCGGCCTCGGCGGAGCGGCCGGCGACCACGTGGGTGACCTGGAAGCGGCGGCGGCCGCCGGCGTCGGCGGCGGTCTTCAGCCACACCCCGGGGCCGGCGCGCCACCACGACGGCGGCTCGGACACCGTGACGGGGTCGAGCGCGCGCACGCGCACGCGGGCGTCCTCGTCGAGCAGGAGAGGCTTGCCGCGCGGCTTCTTGCCGTCGGCGGGGGGCAGCGGGGCCGCGACGAACAGGGTCCCGCCGGCGCTGACGCGGGCCAGGTCGGCCGCGGGGACGCCGGCGAGCGCGGTCGCCGCGCCGAGCAGCGGATAGGTCCTGCCGTCCGCCAGGCGGACCTTGTAGAACGCCAGGCGCAGCGCGCGCACCGCGCCGTCGTCGGAGACGGACGCGACGCGCGCCCAGAAGCGGCTCTTCGGCGGGATCGCGAAGAAGTCGAGAGAGCCGTCGGTGGTCA
>JACQBB010000202.1 GCA_016194625.1 Elusimicrobiota bacterium
CGCGCCGCTCGCCGCGCCCGCCGCCCTGCCGCCGGCCGCGGCCGCGGCGCCGCGCTCCGCGCCGGCCCTGCGCGACCTCGCGAACCCGTCGGACTCCGCGTCGCCGTCCGCCCCCGCCGGGCGAGTCCGCGCGACGCGCCCGCGCGCGCTCGACGCGCTGCGCGCGCACGGCGCCGACGCCGAGGCGCTGGCCGCGCGCCTCAAGACGATGCCGGCCGAGGACGCCGCTCCGGCCCTGTCCGCGAACTTCATGGCCGCGGCGACCCTCGACCCCGAGCTGGGCGGCTACGGCGGCCCGACCGGCCCGAGCGGCCCGCCGAAGCTCCTGCCGGCGCCGAACCACGAGCTGCTGAGCCGCCTGCTGACGCGCGTGACGCTGGAGGACGGAGGGAACCCGGCCCGGCGCGCCGCGCTGACCGGCGCGCTGACGCGGATGCTGCGCAGCGAGACGGCGCGCGAGCTGGTCGAGCGCTTCCTGGCCCGCGACGCGAAGGCGGTGATCCGCTTCGAGGAGTTCCCCGGCTCGCGCATCTACGAGACCGACGGCCGCCGGATCTTCCACGCGCCCCGCGCGTTCACCGAGTGGCGCCACGAGGACGGGACCATCCTGGTCCGCCTGAACGGCGACTACCTGGCCACCGACTCGGATTTCCAGGAGCAGGACCTCCCCCCGACCATCGCTCACGAGCTGCTCGGCCACGGCCTGTGGTACCAGCGCGCCGCCGCCGAGGACGCCTACCAGGCCTTCCACCACCACGAGCTCAACGAGACGAACGCGCGCCTGGTCGGCTGGCTGACCGACTTCGAGCTGGACGGCCGCTTCGAGGAGAACGGGGCCTGGAGCTACCTGCAGGACCCCGCGGGCTTCCTCTCCTACCTCAAGCTGCGCCTGCCCTACTACGCGCTGACCTTCTCCAACGCCGAGCTGGCCGACCCGGTGCGCACGCTGGAGTCGCGCCTGGCCGGCGCCCGCGCCAAGCGCGTCCAGATCGAGGCCGAGCGCGCCAACAACCGCTCCTGGCTGCCGGTGCTCGACCACTTCGTGCGCAACCACGGCCTGGCCGAGTCCCGCACGCGCGCCCTGCGCGCCCACCTGGAGAGCACCGACCAGAGCTACGCCGACGAGCTGGCGACCATCGACTCTTTGATCGCCGAGGTGGACGGCTCGCTGACGCGCATGAAGGCCGAGCCCGAGCACACCTCGGAGCGCTACCTGAAGTGGGCGGCGACGCACCCGATGTTCGCGGACCTGGAGCGCGAGACGGCCGCGCGCACCGCGCGCCTGCTCGACATGGTCCGCCGCGACCCGCCGCCCGCCGACCCCGAGTCCGCGCGCAAGGCCGAGGACCACTGGCGCGGCCAGGTCACCTTCGACGAGCTGACCCGGATGGTCGAGGACGACAAGCTCCGCCATCCGGAGCACTGGCGCCGGTAGACGTCCGGGGACTTCCTAGCGGAAGTTCTTGAACTGCAGGTCCAGCTCCCACGTCGCGGAGCCGTTGCGCAGCAGCGCCATCGCCGCCTGCAGTTCGTCCTTCGACTTGCTCGACACGCGCAGCTGGGCGTCCTGGATCTGCGCGTTGACCTTCAGCTTGGCGTCCTTCAGGGCCTGCTGGATCTTCTTGGCCTTGTCGGTCGGGATGCCGGACTCGATCGCGATCTCGATGCGGCCGGTCTGGCCCAGCGCGGCCTGGACCTTCCCCTTCTTGAAGCACTTGAGCGACAGCCCGCGCTTGGCCAGCCGCGTGAACAGCACCTCGTAGACCTGCTCGGCCTTGAACTCGTCGGAGGCGTTGACGGTGATCTTCTTCGCCTTCTGGTCCAGCTCGATGGACGCGCCCGCGCCCTTCAGGTCGAAGCGGTTGGAGATCTCCTTCATCGCGACCTGCACGACCTCGGAGACCAGGTTCAGGTCCACGTCGGAGACGGCGTCGAAGGAATAATCGTTGGCCATGGTTCACCTCATCGGGATCTGGATGTCGGGATGCTTGCGGGCGAAGGCCTTCGCCTCCGGATAGCCCGCGTCGAAATGTCGGACGACGCCCATGCCGGGGTCGTTGGTGAGCACGCGCGTCAGGCGCTCGTCCATCGCCTTGGTGCCGTCGGCGACGGTGACCTGGCCCGCGTGCAGGGAGTAGCCCATGCCCACGCCGCCGCCGTGGTGGAAGCTGACCCACGACGCGCCGGAGGCGGTGCTGACGAGAGCGTTCAGGATCGGCCAGTCGGCGACCGCGTCGGTGCCGTCGCGCATCGCCTCGGTCTCGCGGTTGGGGCTGGCGACCGAGCCGCAGTCGAGATGGTCGCGGCCGATGACGATCGGCGCCTTCACTCGGCCCTTGCGCACCAGCCAGTTGAGACGCCGCCCCATCTCGTCGCGCTCGCCGTAGCCCAGCCAGCAGATGCGCGCCGGCAGTCCCTGGAACGCGACGCGCTTGCCGGCCAGTTCGATCCAGCGGCGCAGGGAGTCGTTCTTGGGGAAGGTCGCCAGCACCTCGCGGTCCGTGACCCGGATGTCCTCGGGGTCGCCCGACAGCGCCGCCCAGCGGAACGGCCCCTTGCCCTCGCAGAACAGCGGCCGGATGAACTCGGGCACGAAGCCCGGGATGTCGAACGCCCGCTTCACGCCCGCTTCGACGGCGCGCGCGCGGATGTTGTTGCCGTAATCGAAAACGACGCTCCCCTGCTTCTGAAGCGCGAGCATACCCTCGACATGGCGCCCCATAGAGTCAACGGCACGCTTGATGTATCCCTTGGGGTCTTTCTTCCTCAGTGAAGCCGCTTGGCTCAAACTGAGGCCCTTCGGAATATATCCGTAAAGCGGATCATGAGCGCTGGTCTGGTCCGTCAAAACATCCACTTCAATGCGCCGTTTTGCCAGTTCAGGGATGACATCGGCGGCATTCCCCAACAAACCGACGGAGATGGCTTGGCCCTTCTCTTTGGCGCGGTTGACTCTCTCGAGCGCCTTGTCCAGGCTCTCTTCGACGCAATCCAAATACCGCGTCTTCAAACGGAAGCGCAGGCGGGAGGCATCGACTTCCACGCCCAGGAACGCCGCCCCGTTCATCGTCGCCGCCAAAGGCTGAGCCCCGCCCATGCCGCCGAGGCCCGCGCTGACGACCAGGCGCCCCGACAGCGTGCCGCCGAAGTCGCGGCGCGCGGCGGCGGCGAAAGTCTCGTAGGTGCCCTGCAAAATGCCCTGCGTGCCGATGTAGATCCACGAGCCGGCCGTCATCTGGCCGTACATCATCAGGCCTTTCTTGTCGAGCTCGTCGAAGTGCTCCCAGGTCGCCCACTTGCCGACGAGGTTCGAGTTGGCGATGAGCACGCGCGGGGCTTGATCGTGGGTGCGGAACACAGCGACCGGCTTGCCGGACTGGACGAGCAAAGTCTCGTCGTCTTTGAGCGCGCGCAGGGACTTCACGATCGCGTCGAAGCAGGCCCAGTTCCGCGCGGCCTTGCCGCGGCCGCCGTAGACGACGAGGTCCTGCGGACGCTCGGCGACCTCGGGGTCGAGGTTGTTCATCAGCATGCGCAGGGCGGCTTCCTGCTGCCAGCCCCGGCACGAGATCTTCCTGCCGCGCGGCGCTCTCACGATTCGCACAGATCAGCTCCGTTCGAAAAAAAGGACTGTTGGCGCCAACAGTTCAGCTCAAAACCTCGTCGAAGGCGCCCGACAGGACGAGCTCGCGGGCGGCCTCCAGCTTGCCGGACAGCACCTCGTCGCGCTTCGACGGCTTGACCTTCGAGCGCAGGACGGCGAGGCCGGCTTCGACGACCTTGCCCGACTTCAGCGGGCGGTGGAACTCGATCGCCTGGGAGGCGGCGCACAGCTCGATGGCGACGACCTGCGCGGCGTTCCAGACGACCTTCTTGAACTTCAGCGCGGACCACAGGCCCATGCTGACGAAATCTTCCTTGTTGGCCGAGGTCGGCACCGAGTCGGCCGACGCGGGATGCGCGAGCGCCTTGTTCTCCGAGGCGAGCGCGGCCGCGGCGTACTGCGCGATCATGAAGCCCGACTCGACGCCCGGGTCGTGCGTGAGGAAGGGCTTCAGGCGCGGCGCCTGACCGGCGGTCACCTGGAAGGTGCGGCGCTCGGAGATGTTGGCGAGCGCGGCGAGCGCGCCGGCCGCGGAATCGAAGGCGAACGAGAGCGCCTGGCCGTGGAAGTTCCCGCCCGAGATCACGCGGCCGCCCGCGACCAGCGGGTTGTCGGTGACCGAGCTCATCTCGACGGAGACCACGCGGCGCGACTCGACGAGGCGGTCCCACACCGCGCCGTGGACCTGCGGCGCGCAGCGCAGGGAGTACGAGTCCTGCACGCGCGGGTCGTCCACCAGATGCGAGCGGCGGATCTCCGAGCCGGCGAGCAGGCGGCGCAGGCCGCGCGCGGACAGGATCTGGCCGGGATGGGGCTTCAGCGCCTGCACGGCCGCGTCGTAGGGCGCGGGCGTGCCGGTGAGCGCGTCCAGGCTGGCCGCGCAGGCCAGCTGGGCGGCGCGCCAGACCTTCTCGGCGTCGAGCAGGGCGTGGCCGCCGATGGACTGCATCGCCTGCGTGCCGTTGAGCAGGGCGAGGCCTTCCTTGGCCGACAGCACGAAGGGCTTGAGCCCCGCGCGCTTGAGGGCGGCGGCCGCGGGCATCCGGCGGCCGCGGTAGAGCGCGTCCCCCTCGCCGATGACGGCCAGCGCCATATGCGCCTGGGGCGCCAAGTCGCCGCTGGCGCCGACCGAGCCGCGGCTGGGGATCAGCGGGACGACGCCGGCCGAGAGCATGCGCGCCAGGTGACGCACCAGGGACGGGCGCACGCCGGAGGCTCCGCGCGCCAATTCGTTGAGGCGCAGGAACAGGATCGCGCGCGCCTCGCGCTCGTCTAAGAGCTCGCCGACGCCGCAGGCGTGGGACAGGACCAGGTTGCGCTGGACCTGGGCCAGGCGCTCGGACGAGATGCGCGTGGAGGCCAGCTCGCCGAAGCCGGTGTTGACGCCGTACACCGCGCGCCCGGTCGCCATCGCGCCTTCCAGCACGCGGCGCGAGGCCGCGACGCGGCGCAACGCGGACGGAGGGAGGGCGACGCCGCGGCCGCCCGCGGCGACCGACGCCATCCCTTCCAGGTCGGGGACCGACCCCAGCTTAAACGAGTTCGACGGCAACGGCGACCGCCTCCCCGCCGCCCAGGCAGATGCCGGCGACGCCGCGCTTGCCGCCGCGGACCTTCAGCGCGTTGATCAGCGTGACCAGGATGCGCGCGCCCGACGCGCCGAGCGGGTGGCCGAGCGCGACCGCGCCGCCGTGCACGTTGATCTTCTCGTGCGGCAGGCCGGCGAGCTTGGCGACCGCGAGCGTGACGACCGCGAAGGCCTCGTTGACCTCGAACAGGTCCACGGACTCCTTCGTCCAGCCGGTCTTCTTGAGGAGCTTCTCGACGGCGCCGGCGGGCGCGGTGGTGAACCACTTGGGCTCCTGCGAGTGCGTGGCCCAGCCGACGACGCGCGCGAGCGGCTTCTTGCCGGCCGCGCCCTTGGCCGACGCCAGCACCAGCGCCGCGCCGCCGTCGTTGAGCTTCGACGCGTTGGCCGCGGTGATCGTGCCGTCCTTCTGGAACGCGGGGCGCAGCTTGCCGACCTTGTCGAGCTTCGCGCGGCCCGGCTCCTCGTCCAGCTCGACGCCGTCCACGGCGACGATCTCGTTCTTGAAGATCCCCTTGGCCTGCGCGTCCAGCGCGCGCTGGTAGGACTTCACCGCCCACTCGTCCTGCATCTCGCGCGTGATCGCGAGCTCCTTGGCGCACAGCTCGCCGCAATCGACCATGTGGACGCCGTCGTACGGGTCCATCAGGCCGTCCCTCAGGATCGCGTCCATCAGCTTGGCGTCGCCGTAGCGGTAGCCGGAGCGCGCCTTGTCGAGCAGGTACGGCGCCTTCGACATCGACTCCATGCCGCCGGCGAGCGCGTAGTCCTGCTCGCCGAGCGCGATGCCCTGCGAGGCCAGCATCACGGCCTTCATGCCCGAGCCGCAGACCTTGTTGACCGTCGTCGCGCCGACGGAGACCGGGATGCCGGCCGCGATCGCCGCCTGGCGCGCGGGCGCCTGGCCGATGCCGGCGGGGATCACGCAGCCCAGCACGACCTCGCCGAGCTCCTCGCCCTTCACGCCGGACTTGGCGAGCGCGTCGGCCGCGGCCTTGGCGGCCAGCTGGGGCGCGGTCGAGTTGGCCAAGGTCCCGTTCAGGGAGCCGATGGCGGTCCGCGAGGCGGACAGGATCAGGATGTCGTTCATGGGAGTCTCCGGTTCAGTAGTAGACGGCGCGCGCGGCCAGCCCGCAGACGACCGAGAGCGCCGCGCCCACGTAGAACGTGAACGCGGTCAGGTCGAAGATGCGCCGGCGGCGCAGGTAGAACATGACGCCGAGCCAGGCGGCGGACAGGACGGCCGCGCCGGCGGGGCTCGGGAACAGGAAGCAGAGGGCCAGGACCAGCCGCTCCGCCATCGCGAGGTGCTTCTCGTCGAAGCCGGGGTACTCGGCCCCGTGCAGGTCCTTCTCGACGAAGTAGACCAGGACCGTGCACGCGTGCGTGACCAGCACGAACAGGCAGCCCAGGACCGTCCACTTCTCCGGGAACCAGCCCGTCGTCGCGGCGGACGAGGCGGCCATCGGCGCGACGGCGAAGATCACCGAGTAGTGGATGATCTGGTCCCACGCGAAGAACAGCGTGTTGTCGGGCATCCCGTAGCGGAAGATCGTGTACACGCGCCACCAGTCCTCGAGGAAGTGGAGGACGAAGACGAGCGCCACGCACGACCAGCCGTTGAGCCGCAGCCACGGGTGGTCGACCCAGTACTGGCCGAGGAACGGCCAGCACAGGACGAGGTAGAACGCCGGGTGCATCAGGCAGTGGACGAGCAGTCCCGCCATGCTGGTGCGCTTCCAGCGGTTGATGAAGTTCGTCTGGAACGTGAAGTCGGCCAGCAGGTGGCCGAACATCAGGCGCCAGAAGATCTCCATGGGTTTACTTGGCGGTGAGGTTGAACACGCCCTGCCAGGTCTCGTCCGGGGGCAGGGCGGCGTAGTCCGTGCTGAGGCGCAGGTACAGCTGGCCGGGGCCGTCCTCCGGCATCAGCTCCGCGAACTTCTTGAAGGACGCGAGCGCCTCGGCGTACTTGCGGGCGTCGAAGTCCTTGACGCCCTGCTCGTACAGCGGCAGCGCCTTCTGCCACTCGGGCGGGAGCTTCCCCTTCGGGGCCAGCGGCTCGTACACGGCGATCGGCGTCTCCTTGCCGACCACGCGCGCCTTGCCCAGGTAGCGGGCGACCACCTTGTCCTGGCAGCCGAGCCAGGTGGACTCGGAGCACATGATCTTCGAGCCGAAGAACTTGTTGGCGCCCTCCAGGCGCGACGCCAGGTTGACCTCGTCGCCGATCGCCGTGTAGGCCAGCTTGCGCTGGGTGCCGGTGAGGCCGACGGTGGCCGTGCCCGAGTTGATGCCGATGCGCACCGCGGGGACCTCGGGGATGCCGGGGTCGAGCGTCTTGTTGAGCTCCTTGATGATGTCCTGGCAGGCCAGCGCCGACAGCACCGCGTCGGCGCGATGGTCGGCGTCGCGCACCGGCGCGTTCCAGAACGCCATGATGCAGTCGCCGATGAACTTGTCGATCGTGCCGTGGCTGTCCAGGATCGGCTCGCTGAGCGCCGACAGGTACTTGTTCAGGAATTGGATCAGCGCGTGCGGGTCCATCTTCTCCGACAGGTTGGTGAAGTGCGCGATGTCTAGGAAGAAGATCGTCAGCTCGACCTTGTCGCCGCGGAGCTTGACCTTCGAGGGGTCGTCGGCGAGCTGCGCGACGACCTCGGGGGCCACGAACTGCCCGAACAGGCTCTTGATCGCCTTCTTCTCGGCGCCCTCGGCGCGCACGCGGTGCACCGTCAGCACCAGGTACGAGGCCACGAAGGCCAGCGCGGGCGGCACGAACTCCACGATGAAGCCGCGCCGGAACATCACGACCGAGTAGACGGTCCAGAGGACGACCGCGGCCCCGGCCGCCGCCGCCGACGCCGCGGCGGGGACCATCTGCAGGACGTAGGTGAGCAGGACCGCCAGGACGACCAGCAGGAGCGTCACCATCCGCGCCGACGAGCCCATCGCGTCGCCGTGCAGGACGTTGTCGATCGCGTTGAGGTGGAACTCCGCGCCGGGCGCCTGGTCGATGAACGGCGTCGGGTAGTGGTCGTAATAGCCGAGCGCCGTCGAGCCGACGATCACGACGCCGCCGTTCAGCGCCTCGCGCTGGCCGGCGGTGAGGTCGTCGGACAGCACGTCCAGCAGCGAGATGCGGCGGTAGGGCGAGCTGACCACGTCGGGGTTGGCGATCTTCTTGGCGGTGTCGCGCTTCTCGTGCGCGAGCCAGGTCGCGGGACGGCGGAAGTTCAGCGTCCGGATGCCGGTCCCGTAGGCGTCGCGGACCTGCGCGTAGGTCTTGCCCTGGTCGGCGGACAGCGCCGCCGCCTCCAGGGAGATCGCGTCGAAATCCTGGCGCAGCGGATCCGGCGCGCCGGCCCGGAACAGCGAGAAGCGGCGCAGGTGGCCGTCGTCGTCGATCAGGTCGTCGATGTTCGGATGGCCGATGTAGGTCGTGGACTTGAGCAGGGGCGCGACGGGCAGGTTCGTCGTCGTGACCACGCCGTGCTCGGTCAGCTGCAGGTCCTGGGCGAACAGGTGGACGACGCGTCCGAAGCGCTTCGACGCCGCGGCCAGCTCGGCGTCCCCCTCCCGGGGCTCGAAGAACATCACGTCGAAGATCACCACGCGCGCGCCGAGCGAGCGCAGCTTGTCGAGCATCCGCGCGTACACCGGCCGGGGCAGCGGGAAGCCGTACTTCTTGCCCGACTCGGCGTCGACGGCGAGCAGGATCAGCCGGGGGTCCCCCGGCTTGACCGCCTCGCCGGAGCGCTTGAACAGGAAGTCCTGCCAGCCGTTCTGGAAGTTCGAGAAGAGGCCGGTGGATTCGAGACCGAGGAAACGGGGGTGGGTCGCGACGA
>JACQBB010000210.1 GCA_016194625.1 Elusimicrobiota bacterium
CTCGATCGTCTGGACGGAGACCGACAGGACGTGCGGCAGGTCGCGCACGATCGCGTCCCACGAGGCGCCGCCGTCGGCCGAGCGGTACACCTGGCCGCCGGTGGTGCCGAAGTAGACGCCGCAGGGGTCCATCGCGTCCACCGCCATCGCGTCGCGCAGCACGTTGACGTAGCAGTGCTCCTGCGGCAGGCCCTTCGTCATCGGCTCCCAGCGGAGGCCGCCGTCCCGGGTGCGGTACACGCGCAGCTTGCCCTCCGGGGGGATGCGCCCCTTCTCCGGGTCGATCGGGATGACGAAGACGGTGTCGGGGTCGTTGGAGTCGATGGCGATCGGGAAGCCGAAGTCGTTGGGCAGGCCCTTGTGGATGTCCTTCCACAGGCCGCCGCCGTCCTCGCTCTTGAGCACGCCGCCGTGCAGCTGCATGTAGAGCACCTCGGGCTTCTTGGGGTGCTGGGCGATGCGGTGGACGCAGTAGCCGACCTCGGCGTTCTTGTCCGGGATGTATTCGGAGTGGAGGCCCTTGTTCATCGGCCGCCACGAGGCGCCGGAGTCGTCGGAGCGGAACACGCCCGCCGCGGAGATGGCGACGAACATGCGGCCGGGGACCTTCTTGTCCAGCAGGATGGTGTGCAGGCACAGTCCGCCGGCGCCCGGCGCCCACTTCGGGGCGGTGGCGTGCGTGCGCAGCGCGGGCAGCTCCTTCCAGGTGCGGCCGCCGTCGGTGGTCTTGAAGAGGGCCGCGTCCTCGACGCCGGCGTAGCAGGCGTCCGGGTCCTTGAGGTCGGGCTCCAGGTGCCACACGCGCTTGAACTCCCACGGGCGGAGCGTGCCGTCGTAGAACAGGTGCGAGCCGACCTTGCCCTCGTAGACGAACTTGTTGCTCTCGCCGCGGGGCATGCCGTTCTGGACCGTCGGGCCGCCGCCCGGCGTCTCCCAGGTCTTGCCGCCGTCGGAGGAGCGCTGGATCACCTGGCCGAACCAGCCGCTCGTCTGCGACGCGTAGATCCGGTCCGGGTCGGCGGGGGAGCCCGCCATGTGGTAGACCTCCCAGCCGGAGAACAGCGGCCCGTCCACCTTCCAGGAGCCGCGCGTGCCGTCCGACGTCAGGATGAACGCGCCCTTCTTCGTGCCGACGAGGACTCGGATCTTCATGGTCAGGTACAAATACCTATCCCGGCGCGCGCTGTCAATGGAATCGTGGCGCTTCCGTTGCGAGCGCAGCCCGCCGTTCTTAACGCAGGGTCAGGTCCGCGCCGAGGGCGGGCGGCGCCGTCCTTTACCGTGAAATTACCGTCCGGACACGCGGAATCAACGCGGAGAGAGTAGACTCTCGCCATGGAAATGGCGACGATGAGCAAGGTGCTGGGGCGGTTCCTCTTCGCGCTGTTCGCCGGGCTGGTCCCGGCGACGCAGCCGTTCCACGCGCCGCGTGACCGCGCGGCGGTCGTCCTGCCGTCGGGCGTCTACCGGCTGGCGAGCGGGGGGCCGAACCAGGCGGGAGGGGACGCCGTCACCATCGAGCGCGGGGGGAACGGCGGCTACCGCGTGGTCTGCGCCTTCTGGAACGAGCGGCCCGTGGATTTCGACGCCGAGTTGTTCGCGGCGGGCAAGGACCGCGAAGGCGCGACGGCGTACTTCCTCGACCTGCGTCCGCGCGCGCCGCATCCCGAGAAGCGCGGCCTGCCGGCCGGAGCGACGCATCTGGCCGTGCGCGTGAGCTGGCGCGAGACGCGCGACGGCGTGCGGCTCGACTTCGAGCCGGCGGACAAGGCCTGGCTGGACGAGCGCAAGCCGTCGCTGGAGATGACGACGCCCGGACTGCGCGAGCTCCTGCGGCAGGCGCTGGCCGCCGGGGCGTTCGGCGAGCCCATCCAGCTGCGCCGGACGCGGGGCCCTTGACCGGCGCGCTCCGCGGAGCCGGCCCCGTCGGCGGTTTGCTAAAGTAGCGGCATGACCGACCACGACGACGCGACCCACGAAGATGATTTCTCCCGGCTGCTCGACGGCGCGCTGGCGGCCGCCGAGAAGACCTACGCGACCGGCGACCGCGTGAAGGCGGAGATCCTGGCGCTGGGCGGCGAGGACGCGATCGTCGCGCTGGGGCCCGGCAAGGAGGGCGTCGTGGCTTCCCGCGAGCTGGCCGGGCGCGCGGCGGGCGAGACGGTGGACCTGTTCGTGACCTCGGTGCGGCCGTCCGAGATCCGCCTCTCCGTCCATCCGACCGACAAGAACATCGCGCAGGACCTGAAGGAAGCCTACGAGACGCGGCGTCCCGTCGAGGGCCGCGTCGCCGAGGTCTGCAAGGGCGGCGTGCGCGTGAGCGTGCGCGGCAAGAGCGCGTTCTGCCCGATCTCCCAGCTCGACCTCAAGCGCGTGGAGACCGGCGCGGAGTTCGTCGGCAAGACCTTCGCGTTCCGCATCACGGAGTGGGGCGAGGACGGGCGCAGCGTGGTGCTCTCGCGCCGCAAGCTGCTGGAAGAGGACCAGGCGCGCGCCGTCGAAGAGTTCTTCGCGAAGAACCCCGAGGGGTCCGTCGTGGGAGGGACCGTGACGCGCCTGGAGAAGTTCGGCGCGTTCGTCGAGCTGCTCCCGGGCGTGGAAGGCCTCGCCCATATCTCCGAGCTGGCGTGGTCGCGCGTGGAGTCGCCGTCGGACCTGCTGGCCGTCGGCCAGGCCGTCGCCGCGAAGATCCTCAAGCGCGAGACCGTCGAGGGCCGGCTCAAGATCTCCCTGTCGCTCAAGCAGGCGACCGAGAAGCCCGCCGCCGCGCCCGCCGTTCCCGTCGCGGACCCGTGGGCCAAGTACGCCGCCGGCCAGACGCTGGAGGGCAAGGTCACGCGCAAGGAGCCGTACGGCCTGTTCGTGCAGCTGGAGCCCGGCGTCGTCGGCCTGCTGCACCAGTCGAAGGTCATGGACCGCTCCGACTTCGACTTCGCGCGCGCCAAGGTCGGCGACCTGGTGACCGTGGAGGTCGGCGAGGTGAAGCTGTCCGAGCGCCGCATCTCATTGCAGCTGCCGCGCGACCGCGACGCCGAGGAATGGCGCAGCCGCCAGCAGGAGGCCGAGGCGCCGTCCGGCGACCTGGCCGAGAGGCTGAAGGCCGCGCTGGCCAAGAAGCGCGGCGCCTGAGCGCCGCGCGGCCCGGAGGGGTGCCCATGCAGTTCCTGCTCAAGGTTGTCGTGTCGGCGCTGGTGATCGCCGTCAGCTCGGAGCTGGCCAAGCGCTCGGCCGTGTACGGGGCCGTCGTCGCGTCCCTCCCGCTGACCTCCCTGCTCGCGCTCGCGTGGCTGTACGGCGAGACGCGCGACGCCGGGGCGGCCGCGGCGTTCTCCGCCTCCATCTTCTGGGCCGTCCTGGCCTCCCTGCCGATGTTCCTGGCGCTCTCCTGGCTGCTCCGCAAGGGCGTCGGCTTCGTCCCCGCGCTGGGGGCGGCGTGCGTCGTGGCCGGGCTCGGGTACGCCGGCTACCTCGCCGCGACGCGTCCTTAGCGGCGCTCCCCGCCGGCGGAGGGCTTTTTCGTTCCATCCGTATAAGACGCCATGAGTCCGTCGCGTCCGTCGGCCTGGGCGTGTCGCGCCGCGTCGTTCGCGGCGCTGGCGGGCGCGGCCGCGCTGTCCGGCTGCTTCTTCGCCGTGCTCGGCCGCAGCACCCCGGTCTGGGAGGCGGCGGTGAAGGGCGACGACCAGGCCGTGCGCGAGCTCATCGAGGCCGGCGCCGACCCCAGCCCCGCGGGCTGCACCTCCGAGCCGTACGGCTGGAGCTGCCATCATCCCCTGATCGGCGCGGCCCAGAACGGGCATCTCTCGACCGTGAAGCTCCTGCTCCAGGCCGGCGCCACGCCGTACGACGTGGACGACGAGAGCAAGACCGCGCGCGAGCGCGCCGAGGAGCGCGGCTACGTCGACATCGCCCGCGTCCTGCAGCAGGCCGAGGAGCTGGGCAAGGCGCAGGAGGAGGGCGCCGCCGGCGTCACGCCCGACGAGGTCGCCCGGATCGTCCAGGCCGCGCTGGACGAGGCCGAGAGGCCGAAAGTCCGGTCCTTCTCGTCCGACGCGGACGCGCCGGTCTACCGCCGGCCCGAGGACCCGGACGCCGCGGCCATCGTGCTGGGCGTGGAGGATTACGCCGACCTGCCCGCGGCGTCCTTCGCGCGGCGGGACGCGGTCGCGGTGCGCGACCATCTGCTCGCGCTCGGCGTGCCCAAGCGGAACATGGTCTTCGCGGCCGACCGCGAGGTCACGAAGACCTCCATCATGAAGTACGTGGACGCGTGGCTGCCCAAGCGCGTCTCCGAGCGCTCGACGGTGTACTTCTACTTCTCCGGCCACGGCGCGCCGGACTTCCGCACCGGCCGCGCGTTCCTGGTCCCGTCGGACGGCGACCCGAAATACCTGCGCGTCACCGGCTACCCGCTCGGCGAGCTGTACGAGAAGCTGGCCCGCCTGCGGGCCAAGCGCGTCGTCGTGGCGCTGGACTCGTGCTTCTCGGGCGCGGGCGGACGCTCGGTGCTGGCCAAGGGCACGCGACCGCTCGTGACCACGGTGGACCTGGGCCTGACCGCCGACCCGCGCCTGGCGACGCTGAGCGCGTCGGGCCCCGACCAGATCTCGGGCGTGATCGACGAGCAGGGCCACGGCGCGTTCACCTACTACCTGCTCAAGGGCCTGAACGGCGCGGCGGCGCGCGACGGCGCGGTCACGCTGCGGTCGCTCCACGAGTACCTGGTCCCGCGCGTCGAGGACGCCGCGCGGCGCGAGAACCGCGCGCAGACGCCCCAGCTCGTCCCCGCGGGAGGCGGGGCGCCCCTGATGCTCCGATGAGAAAGACCGCGCTCCTCCTGCCGACGCTGGCGTTCCTCCTCTCCGGGTGCGGCGCGTTCATGCCGCCGATGCACAACGCCATCGTGAAGAGCGACGCCGACGAGGTCCGGCGCCTGCTGGCGAGCGGCGTCGACGTCAACGAGCCTTTCTCCAACGGCTCCACGCCGCTGCATCTGGCCGCGGCGATGGGCGACCCCGAGGTCGTCCGCGTCCTGGTCGAGGCGGGCGCGGACCTGGAGACGCCGGGCTACGACGACCGCACGCCGTTCGAGCACGCCGTCGTGATGCGCAACCCCGAGATCGCGAAGTACCTGAAGGAGCAGGAGCAGAAGCGCGCCGCCGCCAAGGCCGCGGAGGCGGGGGCGCCGCCCGCGCCGGCCGCCGCTCCCGCTCCGGGGGGCGCCGTCAGCCGCGACGAGGTCTCGAGCATGGTCGCCGAGGCCATCGCCGCGCGCGTGAAAGCCAAGGAGGCGGCCGTCATCCGTTCCGACGCGGACGTGCCCGTCTACAAGCTCCCGGAGCGTCCCGACGACTTCGCCGTCGTCGTCGGCGTCGAGAAGTACCAGGGACTGCCGGAGGCGACCTTCGCGCGCCGCGACGCCGAGGCGGTGCGCGACCACCTGCTCGCGCTCGGCTATCCGCAGCGCAACGTGGTCCTGCTGACCGACGCCCAGGCGACCAAGACGAACTGGGCGAAGTACCTGGACGCCTGGCTTCCGGAGAAGGTGACCGCGCGCTCGACCGTCTTCTTCTACTACTCCGGCCACGGCGCGCCCGACGCCGCGACGGGCCAGGCCTACCTGCTCCCCGTCGAGGGCGACCCGCAGTACCTGGAGGTCTCCGCGCTGCGCCTGGAGGACCTGTACGCGAAGCTCGGCGCGCTGAAGGCGGGCCGCGTGCTGGTCGCGGTGGACTCCTGCTTCTCCGGCGCGGGCGGGCGCTCGGTCCTGCCCAAGGGCGCGCGCCCGCTGGTCAGCCGCATCGAGGTCGGCCGCCTCTCGACCTCCGAGCGCATCGTCACGCTCACCGCCTCGGCCGGCGACGAGGTCTCCGGGACCATCGACGCGCAGGGGCACGGCGCCTTCACTTATTATCTGCTCAAGGGTCTCAACGGCGCCGCGGCGGACGCCGACGGGGCGGTCACAGTCTCGGGTCTCCACCGCTACCTGAAGCCGAAGGTCGCCGACGCCGCGCGCGAGCAGAGCCGGGACCAGACGCCTGAGCTGGTGCCTGAGACGAGCGCTCTCGGCGGCTTCCGACTGCGGTAGCGGCGCGGGGCTCCGTGACGTATAATCTGGGCATGAAGACCCTCGCGGCCCTCCTGCTGTCGCTCGCCGTCGTATCCTCGCTCACGGGCTGCGCCTCCATCACGGCCGCGCCGGGCGAGGCGGGGCCCGCGGCGACCGACCTGGTCTTCGGCATCCGCGCGATCGGCGGCGTCAACGGCGCCGGCTGGGCCGACGAGGCGCGCAAGCGGCAGATCACCCTCGTCAACGTGTTCTCCGAGGCGGACGCGACCAACGTGGACGTGGTCATGCGCGCGGCGCTGGTGAAGCGCGGCACGCGCGTCTCCCTGGAGACGGTCTCGGCGCGGACCGGCGAGACGCTGACCGAGGCGGAGATCCCCTACTTCTGGGTGCCGACCTCGTGGCGGGAGACGATCGAGCATCTCGCGGTGAACTTCAAGAAGGGCACCCCGCTGTACGAGAAGATCGCGGCGGAGCGCGACGCGGCCAAGCCCGCGGCCTCCGGCGTCAGCAAGGCCGAGTTGGAGCGCATCGTGAAGTCCGCCGTCGCGGGCGCCGCCGCGAGCCCCGCCGCCGAGGCGCCGAAGTCCTTCGCCGCGGACGCGCCGTCCTTCCGGAGCCCGGAGCGTCCCGACGACCTGGCGGTCATCATCGGCGTCGAGAGCTACTCCGACATCGCGACGAAGGCGCCCTACGCGGAGCGCGACGCGGACGCGTTCAAGGCCTACGTCCGCGCGCTCGGCGTGCCCGAGCGGAACATCGTCCTGCTCAAGGGCTCGAAGGCGGGCAAGGCCGCGTTCGAGAAGAACGTCGAGCAGTGGCTGCCGCGCATGGCCAAGCCCGAGAGCCGCCTGTACTTCTATTTCTCCGGCCACGGCGCGCCGGACGTGAAGACCGGCCAAGCGTACCTGGTGCCGTGGGACGGCGACCCGAACTTCCTGGAGACGACGGCCTATCCGGTCGCCCGCCTGTACGAGAAGCTGGGAACCCTGCCGTCGAAGCGCGTGCTCGTCGCGATGGACTCGTGCTTCTCCGGGGCGGGCGGACGCTCGGTCCTCGCTTCGGGCGCGCGCCCGCTCGTCACGAAGGTCGCGACCGCCCCCGTCCCGGACAGGCTCACCGTGCTGTCGGCGTCCGCCGCCAACGAGATCTCGGGCTCGCTCGACGACAAGGGGCACGGCGCCTTCACCTGGTTCCTGCTGAAGGGCCTGGACGCCGGCAAGGCCACGCCCCGCGCGCTGGCCGAGTTCGTGGTCCCGCGCGTCCAGGACGAGGCGCGCCGGCTCAACCGCGACCAGACGCCTCAGCTGAGCGGCGACGGCTCCTGGTCCCTGCGCTAGGACGGGTCAGCGGTACAGGCGGCGCGACATCAGGCGCACCACGTCGGCGTCCTCGTCGATCGTCTCAGAGCCGTAGCCCTCGGCGACGCACTCGAACATCGCGTCCTTGAAGGTGAAGACGTAGTGCTTGCCCTTCCCGCCGTAGGAGTCGCGCACCAGCGTGGAGCCCTTCACCTCGAACACGCCGTCCTTCTTCAGGCCGCGCGCGGCCAGCGGGTGCGCCGCCAGGCCGAGACGGCTCGGCGGGCCGAAGCGGTGGCCGAAGGAGGGGTGGAAGGTCACGATGATGTGCGAGTGCTTGCGGCCGAGCCACGCCAGGTAGGACACGACGACGGTCCCGTCCTTGGACAGCACGATGGGCAGCGGATGCTCCACGTCGGGCTCTTGGAGCGGGAGGGGGACGACGCGGTCGGCTTCGTCGGTCATGTCGCGGGCGCTATTATAGCGCTCCTGCGCGCGCTCGTGTTCTGGTAGCATTGACGCCGTGAGCCTCGCGACCGTCCGCTTCCCGAAAGGCGCCGCCGCCCCGTCCGCGGCCGTCCTGCGCCGCGTGCGCGCCGCGATGGAGCGCGACGGCGCGGTGCGCTTCGACGGCCTGTTCCCGCGGCCTCTGCTGGAGCGCGTGCGCGCGTCCGTGCTGCGCCGCCTGCGGTCGGGGGAGCTGCGCCGGCGCGGGCTGGTGCGCGACATCGCGGGGCGCTACGCGGCGGTCGTCCCGTTCGAGGGGCCCCTGCTGGACCCGGCGTTCTACGGCAGCCCGCGGCTCCACGCGATGCTCGGCGGCCTGCTCGGGGCGCACTACTGCATCGGCAGCCTGGAGGCCGTCGTCGCCGAGCCCGGCGCGGTCGGCCAGCACCAGCACATCGACGGGCCGATCCGGCTGGACCGGACCGTCGGCGGCCGCAAGCGCGCGTACCCGCGCGACCTCTCCGACCTGCCGCCGTACGCGGTCACGCTGTCCATCCCGCTGTGCGACATCGACGAGGAGAACGGGCCGACGGCCATCTGGCCGGGCTCGCACCGCGCCGCGCTGAGCGCGCGGCCGCCGAGCGAGGCCGCGGTCGCGCGCCGCTGGCCGGTCGAGCGCATGACCGGCCCGTTCGGCCAGTCGTTCTTCTTCGACTACCGCGTCTACCACGGCGGGACGCCCAACTGGTCGCGCGAGGCGCGCGCGGTCCTGATGTTCGTGTTCACGCGGACCTGGTACCGGGACCCGAACCTCAACGAGGTCCACCCGCGGCTGGTGGTCTCGCCGCGCGGCCTCGCGCGCGTCCCGGAGCGGCTGCGTCCGCTGTTCATGCTGGCGCCCGCCGCCCTGCGCCCGCTCTGGACGGGACGCCGCGCCTAGCCGCGCAGGACGAGCGTCAGGTCCTGGAAGGTGATCCCGACGCCGAGGTACTGCCCGCCCGGCGTGCGCACCTGCAGGGTGCTGTAGCCGATGGTCATCTGGGCGTCGCCGTGCGCGACGCGGACCTCGGCGCGGCGGACGGTCTCGTGCTTCTCGAGCGCGGCGCGGATCACCGCGCACAGCGCCGGGTACGCGGCGAGGACCTGGGCGTACGGCGCGCCGAGCGCCTCCGTCATCGGGATGTGGAGGATGCGGCCCGCCGTGGGGTTGCCGTAGACGACGTTCCCGGCCAAGTCCACGCTGATGAACCCGCCGCTGAGGTTGTCGAGGATGCTGCGGTAGTACTCCGCCAGGTCTTCCACGGGGGGTGAATGATACCAAACCGCCGGACGCCGCGCTCGCCGGCTCTTCCGGGTCTTGACGCGGGCCGCGCCATCCGTTATACTTAACCTAATGGTTAACTATAACCAGCGTCACCTCGACCTCGCGTTCGGCGCGCTCGCGCATCCGATCCGGCGCGGGATCCTCGCGCGCCTGGCGACGGGGGAGGCGTCGGTCGCGGAGCTGGCCAAGCCGTTCAAGGTCTCCGCTCCGGCCATCACCAGGCACATGCGCATCCTGGAGGACGCCGGCCTGCTCTCGCGCAAGAAGCAGGGCCGCCGTCACCGCTGCAAGCTCGAGGAGAAGCGCATGAAGGAGGCGCAGGCGTGGCTCGAGGCCCAGCGCGCCTTCTGGAACGACCGGTTCGA
>JACQBB010000211.1 GCA_016194625.1 Elusimicrobiota bacterium
ATGGTGATTTACTTGGCCTTCGCCGCGACGACGGCGTGCGGATGCTTGTCCGCGTTGTAGATTTTGAGGCGAGCCATCTGCTTGCGGGCGAGACGGTTCTTCGGCAGCATGCGCCGGACCGCGAGCATGACGACCTTGCGGGCGTCGCGCTCCATCTGGCGCTTCATCGGAGTCACCTTCGCGCCGCCGGCGTAGCCGGAGTGCGAGAAGTAGAACTTCTGATCGATCTTGTTGCCGGTCAGCTTCACGTGCTTCGCGTTCGTCACGACGACGTGGTCGCCGCAGTCGACGAAATTCGTGTAGGTCGGCTTGTGCTTGCCGCGCAGCCAAGTGGCCGCCTTGGTGGCGATGCGGCCGAGGACCTGCCCCTTGGCATCGATGTGGTGCCAGTTGCGCTCGAGAGCGGCCTGGCGGGGGTTATGGATATAGCTCTTCTGAGACATGATGTTTAAAGTAGCAAATTACCGACGGAGGCTCAAGGGGTTTTCGTCGGGGGGCGCCGGGTCCCGAACATCTGGCCGGCCGGCCCCTTCCAGAAGACCTCCAGGTTCAGGACGGCCCGCCGGTGGACCCGGGCGCCCTCCTCGGTGAGCTTGCCGAGCGGGTCGAACAAGGCCTTGTCGTCGAGGGACTTCAGCTTGAACACCCAGGAGGCCTCGGCGCCCTTGGACTCGAAGTAGGCGATCGCGTCCTGGGTGAGCAGGCCCCAGTACTTCTCGTAGCCTTCCTTCGTGAGGCGGACCCGGCTCCCCGCGCCCCCGGTCTTCGTCCGGGCGACCCACGGGCGGTAGCCGCCGAAGCGCCGCTTCAGGTAGGTCATCGCGTCGCTCTCGACGCGGCGGACGCGCTCGAGCAGCTCCACGTCGGCCGGCGCCCAGGCGGACTGGTCCGGGGGGAGCAGCCCGCGCTGCCACATCTCCTCCAGCGTCGCCCGGCGCTCGTCGACGGGCGGCGCCTCGTCGATCAGCGCCTTGGGCTGGGCGTGGCCGCCCAGGTCCCCGGCGGCGAGCGCCGGGACGGCCAGGGCGAGCAGGAGCAGCGCGGACTTCACTTGTGCGCGAGGATGCGGGGCAGGACCACGCCGACCTGGTCCATGTACTTGCCCTTGCGGTCCGAGTAGGAGGTCTCGCAGAGCTGGTCGCCGCCGAAGAACAACAGCTGGGCGATGCCCTCGTTGGAGTAGATCTTGGCCGGGAGCGGCGTCGTGTTCGAGATCTCGATGGTCAGGTAGCCCTCCCAGCCGGGCTCCAGGGGCGTGACGTTGATGATGATGCCGCAGCGCGCGTACGTGGACTTGCCCAGGCAGATGGCCAGGACCTCGCGCGGGATCTTGAACTTCTCCAGCGAGCGGGCCAGCGCGAACGAGTTCGGCGGCACCACGCACTCGGCCGCCTTGATGTCGACGAACGCCTTCTCGTCGAACTTCTTCGGGTCCACCAGCGCGCCGTGCACGTTGGTGAACACCTTGTACTCGTCGGCGACGCGGATGTCGTAGCCGTAGGAGGACAGGCCGTACGAGATCTTGCCCTTGCCGTCCAGATGCTCGACGAACGGCTCGATCATCTTGTGCTTCTTGGACATCTCGCGGATCCACTTGTCGGACTTGATCATCGGGCGCTCCTGGAATCGGGTCTGGGGATTATAGCTATTCTCGTCGAAGGAAGCCCGCCACCGGACGACCGGCGACGCCGTCTCCGGCCAGCCGGTTCATGGCCTCCAGCATCTTTCGGATCGATTCGTCATGCTCCCCCACCTTCGCCTGGAGCGCCGTCACGGCGTCCTTGAGGTCGCGGTCCATCATCGCCAGCCGCCTCATGCGCACGAACGCCTGGATGATGCGCACGTTGACGCGGACCGCTCGAGGGCTGCGCAAGACGCTGGAAAGCATCGCCACGCCGTAATCGGTGAACGCCAGCGCCGGCCGCCGCGCGTGCCTGAGAAGGCGGTATCGTTCATGGAGGGACATCAGGCTCGCCTGCTCGCTCTCCATCAACCGGAAGACGAACCCCTCCGGGAATCGCGTCCGATTGCGGCGATACGCCTGATTGAGGACCTTCGTCTTCACACCATATAATTCCGCGAGATCCCGGTCGAGCATCACTCGATGCCTCCGGATCGCGAGTATCCGTTCCTCCAGCGGGACGACGTCCTCTCGGACCATACCCAGCATACGGTCGACCCCCCCGGATTGTTCCCTGGAACTGGTCACAATTTGTGACCAGTTCAGGATCCGACAGTCCGCTGGGACTCTCCGCTCGCCCGCGCCGGTCAGGCCGTCAGGACGCGGTCGGCGGCGCGCTCGGCGGAGACGCAGGCCGACTCGATGGTGGCCGGCAGGCCGGTGCGCGTCCAGTCGCCGGCGAACAGGAAGCCGGGCATGCCCGAGCCGGGCTCCGGGCGCTTGGACTCGGCGCCGGGGACGGGCGAGAGGGTCGCGTACGGCTCCTTGACGACCTTCGCGCCCAAGATGGCCGCCTTCGGGAACGCGGGCAAGCAGGACGACAGGTCGCGCACGGCGGCCGCGAGGATGTCCTCGGGCGAGTCGTACACCTGCTTGTGCGCGCCGGAGATGACGACCGCGACGGTCTGGCCGGGGCCGGACAGGCCCAGGATGCGGGTCTTGTTGAAGACCCAGTGCGTCTCGGTCCCGAGCAGGCCCAGGAAGCGCTCGTCCAGCACCGGGCGGTCCAGGCGCAGGGTGGCGCCGACGATGGGCGCCGGGGCCAGGTCCTCCCACGCGCCGCGCAGGGCGTCGGGGCGGCCGACCTTCTTCAGGTCCCACGGCGCCAGCGTCGAGACGACGCACCCGGCCTCCCAGCGGTCGCCGAGGTCTGTGACGACGGAGCGCACGCGGCCCTTCTCCTCGTGGAGCGAGGCGGCCTTCGCGCCGGTGACGACGCGGCCGCCGCGGGCCTCGACGAACGCGCGCGCGGCGTCGGCGTACAGCTCCGAGAGCCCGGTCCTGGCCAGCGCGAAGTTGGACGCGTCGCCGCCGGCGAAGAACATCTCGCGCAGGGCTTGGATGAAGCCCGCGGCCGAGGCGACCTCGGGCGCGTCGTTGAGGATGCCGATGGCGGCCGGGTCGAAGAAGCGGGTCTGGAAGTTGCGCGAGATCCCCAGCGAGGTCAGCCACTGGCGCACCGTGAGCCGCTCGACGGCGTCGGGCACGGGCCCGCGCTTCATCGCCTTCAGCGCCTGGTCGAACACGAGCAGGGCCGACTTCTCGCGCAGGCTCACGCCCTTCAGCCCGAGCAGGCCCACAGCCAGGTGCAGGGGCGCGGGCAGCCACGGCGGGCAGGAGAGACGGTCGCGCCGGCCGCCCGGCTCGGCGTAGTCCACGACGACCTCGGGGACGACCTCGAGGCGGTCCTCGGTGCCGATCGTCCTCAGGAAGCGGCGCGTGGCGCGGTAGCAGCCCATGAACAGGTGCTGGCCGTTGTCGACCTCGCCGACGGCCGGGTCGGCGAACGAGAACGCCCGGCCGCCCAGGCGCGGCTTCTTCTCCAGGACGACGACCTTCTTGCCCTTCTCGGCCAAGCGCACCGCGCAGGCCAGGCCCGCGAAGCCCCCGCCCAGCACCAGGACGTCGGCGCGCTCAGTGGGCGAGGCCATGGCAGTAGAGCCACGCGCGCAGGGCCAGGACGAGCTTGCGGTGCGCGGGCAGGCGGGTCTTGTGGTAGAGGACGCGGAAGCGGTCCTCCTTGATCCGGTCGAGCAGGCCCTCGTAGACGTGGGCCATGACCTCGGCGGGGAGCAGGGCCGGGCGGTCGCGGAAGTCGACCATGTCGCGGGCGCGCGCGTAGTAGTCCTTGGCGCGGCGGTACTCGGCCTCCATCACGCGGTCGAACTCGGGGCCGTGGTCGCGCAGGAGCAGGCGGTCCGCTGTGTAGCCCTCGCGGCGCATGTCCTCGAGCGGCAGGTACACGCGGCCGAGCTCCAGGTCGGCGCCGACGTCGCGGATGATGTTGGTGAGCTGGAACGCGTAGCCGAAGGTCGTCGCGAACTCG
>JACQBB010000212.1 GCA_016194625.1 Elusimicrobiota bacterium
CTCATGGTGAACGGGCGCCTAGGGAGTAGGACCGCCGCCCTCCGCGCCTCGCGGCGCGGGGGGCGGCGGGTTGAACGGGCTTAGCACCCGCAGGGAGTCTTCGGACCCATGGCGTTTTCCCTCCTTTTCCCGACTTTGTGCTGCTCCAGAACGGCGCGGGCGATCGTGCCGACCCGCTTGAAGATCCTGGCGTCGCGCTGGGCGCGCGTCAGCATGATCGCGCCCTCGTACAGGGCGACGATCGACTCGGCGGCGGCGCGGGAGTCCAGGCTCGGCGCGAAGTAGCCCGTCTTCTTGCAGCGCTCGAGGCAGGCGGCGATGCCGCCGGCCCACTCGGCGAAGAAGTCCCCGACGCGGGTGCGGAACTGCTCGTCGTGGTCGCTCATCTCCAGCGCGATGTTGCCCACGAAGCAGCCCGCCTTGCAGCCGATGCCCTGGAAGAAGCGGGCGCCCTGCTCGAACATCTCCTCGACGGCCTTCTCGGGGGCCTCCTGCGCGCACAGCGGCTCGACCTTGCGCGCGCGGAACTCCGCGATCTTGAAGTCGAGCACCGCCAGCGCCAGCGCGGACTTCGAGCCGTAGTGGTGGAAGAGGTTGGCCTTCGTCATCCCGCAGGCTTTCGCGATCTCGTCCATGCACGCGGCGTTGTAGCCCTTCAGGTGGATGACGTGCTCCGCCTCCTGGAGGATGCGCTCGCGGACCGCGGTGTCGGGTTTTCGTCCCATGGCGATTGATTGACTGACCGTCCGGTCAAAGAATAGCAGACCGCGCGCCGGATGTCAAGCGTCCGTTCGCGGGACCACGCCGATCCCGGCGCGGACGCGGGTCAGGTCGTAGACGCCGCCGCGGGCCAGGCGCAGTCCGCGCGTCGGGTCGGAGGCCAGCCACAGCGGGGTGTCCAGGTCGACGACCCCGAAGCCGCCGATGCCGGCGGCGAAGTGCGCGGCGCAGGCCATCGCCAGCGAGGTCTCGATCATGCCGCCGATCATGAGGCCGAGGCCGGAGGCGCGGGCGATCAGGGCGCAATCCCACGCCTCCAAGAGCCCCATCTTCATCAGCTTCAGGTTGAGGACCGAGACCGCGCGCGCCCGCGCCAGCCCCAGGGCGTCGGCGCGGCTCCTCACCGACTCGTCGGCGGCGACCGGCACGCCGCCGTCGCGGGCGACCTTCGACAAGCCCTCCCAGTCGTCGGCCGCGGCCGGCTGCTCGAACATCGCGACGCGCAGGCCGCGCTTCTTGAGCAGGCGCAGCAGCGCCAGCGACTCGCGCGGTCCGTAGCCCTGGTTGGCGTCCAGCGTCAGCGTGAAGCGGCGGTCCACGGCGGCGACGGCGGCCACGCGCGCCGCGTCGGACGCGGGGTCCTTGCCGACCTTGATCTTGACCGTGCGCACGCCGAACGCGCGGATGCGCCGGGCGGCCGCGGCGGCGGCCTCCGGCGGGAGGATGGTGACGGTGACGTCGCTGACGACGCGCGACTCGGCGCCGCCGAACAGCGCGCGCAGGGGCAGCCGCGCGCGGCGCGTCCAGGCGTCGAGGAGGGCCATGCCGAGCGCGGCGCGGGCCGCGCCGGCGCCGGACGGGAGCGCGTCCTCGAGCTCCTCCAGGCGCGCGCGCCAGGCGGCGGCGTCGGCGCCGAGCCAGCGCCGCCCCGCGCGCCGCACCGCGGCGAGCGCCCCCTCGGCGGTCTCGCCGTTGAACGCCGGGAGGGGGGAGGCCTCGCCGTGGCCGACGGTCCCGTCGGCCAGCGTCAGGCGCACGAAGGCGCCGGCGTGCTCGTGCGCGGCGCCGCCGGCGATCTCGAACGAGGCGGTCAGTCCGGCGACGAAGGGGCGCGCCTCGATGCGCGCGATCGCGGAGCCGCCGGCGCGCGTCATGGCAGCTTGGTCGCGGTGCAGGCGTCGGCGAACGAGAAGCCGTACACGCCGCCGCCCTTCGTCTCGGGGACCACGTACAGCTCGTGCGGGCGCTCGCCGGTGTCGCGCGTCAGGTCGAACAGGCGCGCCTGCTCGACGAGGACGAAGCTGCGGCCGTCGTCGTCGACGCGCACGTCCCCGCCCGCGATGCCCTCGTACAGCCATTGGTCGTCCTGCTTGACGAAGAACCGGGTCTTCCTGCCGGGCGCCGACGGCGCCAGCACGGCCATCGCCTGCGCGCCCATGTACACGACGCGGACGAAGGCGCCCTGGTCGGGGTTGGCCTGCGCCAGCCGCAGGCCGTCGGGCTCGCTGTCCCACTTGCCGCGCGTGGCGAGCTCGCCCTGGCGCGTCTCGACGAGCAGGGTGTGGCGGCTCGTGTCCAGGTCGAGCGCGATCGGGCGGCGCTTGCCGCGGGAGCCCATCGGGACGTCCCCGGTCGAGGGCCCGCAGTCCCGGGTCTTCGGCTCCGGCGGGTTCACCGCCTCGGGCAGGTCGTCGGCCAGGTCGGAGAGCGCGTCGCGCGTCTCGCGCTCGAACTCCTCGTAGCCGCCCTCGCCGAGGTGGTCGAACACGAGGCGGCTCTTGCGGTCGATCAGGAACAGCGCGGGCCAGCCTTCGTTGGCGTACGCCTTCCACAGGCGGCGGTCGCCGTCGATGACGACCGGGAACTCGACGCCCTGGCGCTTCAGCTCCGCCTTGAGCCAGGCGGCGTCCTTCTGGACCTCCAGGTCCGGCGTGACCACGCCGATCACCATCAGCTGGCTCATCGCGTAGCGGTCGAACCAGGCCTTCAGCGGCGCGAGGATGCGGATCGAGTGCAGGCCGGTGGGGTTCAGGAAGGCGACGACGACCGCCTTGCGCCCGCGCAGCATGGCGAGCGTCATCGGCTTGGCGTTGATCCACGCGGCGCCCGGGGGGAACTCGGGCGCGGGGGGCGTGATCGGCCGCACCGCGCCCGCGGGCGCGGCCAGCAGCAGCGCGAGCGCGGCGGCGGCGGCCCTCACTCGTCCTCCGCGGGCGCGCGGCCGGTGAGCACGATCTCGACCAGCTCCGACAGGCGCTCGGCGCGGTCCACCGCTCCCGTCTTCTGGTAGATCGACAGGAGGTTGCGCATCATCCGGGCCAGGATCTCGCGCGGTCCGCACGGGCGCAGGTACTCGGGACGATACTCGTAGCCGTTGCGCACCAGCATCCGCCGCACCTCGGAGGCGTTGAGCAGCCGGCCCTGCTGGAACGCGTCGAGGAAGCGGGGCTCGCCCTCGTCGCGGAAGCCGATGAGGAAATGCCCCGGGGTCCCGACGCCGTAGGCCGGCACCTTCAGGCGCTTGGCGACGAGCAGGTACAGCACCGAGAGCGTGACGGGGATGCCGCGGCGCGTGTCGATCACGCGCGTCAGGCAGGAGTTGTCCGGGTCGTAGTAGTTGGCCTCGTTGCCGGCGAAGCCCATCCCCTTGAACAGGTGGGCGGCCAGCCGCGTGGCCGACTCGAGGGCGCCCGCGTCGTCGGGGATGTCCGCGTCGGCGGCGTCCGCGACGCGGTCGAGCCAGCGGCGGTACACCGCGGCGTCGGCGGCCGGGCGGACGAACGCGGAGAGCAGGAACGCGCCCGTCTCCAGGTCGGGCACGCGCTCGGCGGCCAGCGCGAGGAACTCGCGCGAGAGGCCGTGGAAGCGGAGCTCGTCGGCCATCTCGTCGAGCCGCGCGGCGAAGCCGGGCTCCGACGAGGCGCGCGCGGCCTCCAGGTAGGGGATGGCCGCCGCGCCCACGTCGAACAGCTTGCGGCGCACCAGCTCCAGGCTGCGCGGGTCCTCGTCGTCGAGGAGGGCCACGAGGCTGCGCAGGGCGGTCTCGTCAAGACTCACGTCGGGATTGTACCCCGGCGGTGTTGCGAATTCAAGGCTTCCGGGGCGTTATAAAGGAAGCGGAATATGGTTGAATCCCGGAATGGGAGCACCCCGCCCCCACGAGGCGCTGTCCGTCCTCCGCGCCCTGGAAGACCTCGCTTCCGCCGACCCGCTGAGCGTGCGCGGCGTCCTGGCGACTTTGGTGACCGTCGACGGCGCCCTTCACGAGCGCTCCGGCGCGCTCGCGCTGTTCTGCGACGACGACGCGGCCGCGGGCATGGACCGCGCGCGCGCCGTCGGCACGCTCCCGGACGGCCTGCGCGAGGCGGTCGCGCGCGTCCTGGCCGAGCGCGCGCCCGCGTCGGCGGAGTTCTCCTTCGACGAGGACGAGACCTTGTTCGGTCCCGGCGGCCTCACCGGCCGGGCGGAGGCGTGGCTGGAGCCGGTGACCGGCGACCTGCGCGAGACCCTGCGCCAGGCGCGCGAGGCGCTGCTGCGCGGCGAGGGCCTGGTCGTCGAGCTGCTGCTCGCCGGCGACGAGCCGGGGCGGCGCCGCCAGCTCCCGCCCGACCATCCCGGCGCCCGGGCCTGCTACGCGGAAGGCCAGCCCGAGCTGGACGAGGAGGCCGAGCGCGGGACGGTGCGCCGCGTGTTCCGCCTGCCGCTGATCCCGATGGGCAAGGCCCTGCTGGTCGGCTCCGGCGAGGACGCCCGGCGGCTGGCCGAGCTGCTCGACCGGCTGGGCTTCATCGTCACGGTCGTCGACCACCGTCCGGGCCGGCTCCACGGCGAGGGCTGGGACCGCGCGCGCTGGCAGCTCGTCGAGGGCGGCTGGACCTCGGCCCGCGAGGCCGCGCGTCCCGACGCCGACACCGTGGTCGTCGTCATGACCCACAGCCTCTCGGCCGACGGGCGCGCGCTCAAGGGCGCGCTCCTGAGCCCGGCGCGCTACGTGGGACTGGTCGGCGCCGCGGGGCGCGCGGCCAAGCTCCTCGCCGAGCTCAAGGAGAAGGGCGTCGAGCCGCGCCCCGGCGTCCTCTCGGCGCCCGCGGGCCTGGAGACCGGCGCCGAGACCCCGGAGGAGGTCGCGCTGTCCATCGCGGCCGAGATCCTCGCGGTGCGCTTCGGCCGCAAGGGCGGGCGCCCGGCGCGCCTGCGCCCCGCGGGCTCCGCGCCGTCGGGCCGCAAGGGCGGCGTGAAGGTCCC
>JACQBB010000213.1 GCA_016194625.1 Elusimicrobiota bacterium
CTCCGCCGCCGACCCCTTCTCGGGCGGCGTCGCCTCCGGAGCGGGCGCGACCTTCTTCGTGATCGACGCGGACCCGTTCGACCCCGCGTGCGAGGCCGTCCCCGTCGACCCGAACGCCCCGGCCGGCACCTGCGCCAACGAGGGCTACGCCGGGCCGTTCACGCTCGCGCCGGGCACGCACACCGTCTATTACTTCTCCGAGGACGCCGTCGCCAACCAGGAGACGCCGCGCGTCTCCTCCTTCACCGTCATCGCGGCGGCGCCGGTCGCGGCCTGCGGCGCCCCGCTGACCGGCTCGACGACGATGACGGCCGACCTGGTCTGCGCGGGCAGCGGCCCGGACATCGTCGCCGCCGGAACGACGCTGGACTGCGGAGGCCACGCGATCGTCTACGGTACGTCGGGGGCCGGCGTCGGCGTGAGGGTCAGCAGCGCGGCCGGCGTCACCGTCCGCGACTGCTTCGTCCGTCCGGCGACGGCGGCGGCCGGCACCTGGCTGGCCCTCTCCGCGTCCTCCGCGGACGGCCTGCTCGTGCAGTCCAGCACCTTCACGGGCTCGGCGGAATTGCTCGGCGGGACGGGCGCCGCGCTGCGTGACGACTACTTCCAGTATTCGCTGTACACGACGGAAGGCGACGAGCTGGTGCGGGTCGTCGGCGCGACGGCTCCCGTCGTGGCCGGCAGCGTCCTCGTGGCCTACGGCGGCAACGCCGGGACCAAGGCCGCGATCCACGTCGAAGGCGCGACCGGCGGCGCGGTCACCGGCAACACCGTGTACGCCCATTACCGGGTCAGCGGCGTCGGCTTGTACGGCGGCGCGGACGTGACGGTCTCCTCGAACGCGCTGTCCACCGGCCTGGACTACGCGGGAGGCGGCGTCGGCGTGCTCGTCCTGGGGACGGAGCGGCCGACGGTGACGGGCAACGTCATCGCCTCGCGCGGCACCTCGGTGTTCTCGATGGGCGTCAACGTCAGCGGCGGCTCCGGCGCGCGCGTCTCGTCCAACACGATCGACTCCGACTACGTCGGCATCGGCTTCGGCGTGCTGTACGGGCCGATGGCGACGGACGGCGAGGTCTCGAGCAACACCGTCGTCACGCGCGGCGCCCAGGCGCACGGCATCCAGATCGCCAGCCCCGGCGCGACGCCCGACCGCACGCGCGTGCTGGGCAACGACGTCACCATCGTCAATCCGCCGGCCTCGCAGACCTCCGGCATCGAGTTCGGCGGCTCGAACGGCTCCGTGATCGGCAACCGCGTCCTGACCCTCGCCGGCTACAGCCGGGGACTGCGCTTGAACGTCAACGGCGGCGACGGCGGGAACGTCGTCTCCAGCAACACCATCACGACGCTCCGCGACAATTCTCCCGGACTGTGGCTGTCGAACCGCGCCCAGGCGGCGGTCGCCAACAACGTCGTGACGACGTACGGCGGACCGGCCTCGGAGGCCCTGCACGGCGAGTTCGGGAGCCTGGGGACGGTGACCGACGACGCGCTGACGGCCTACGGCAGCCCCGCCGTGGGCATGGAGTACGTCACCGGCCTCGCGCTGGCGCGCGACGTGCTGGTCTCGTCGGTCGCCTATCTCTCGCTCGGACAGGCCAGCACGGTCAGCGGCGTCACGCTGTCCTCCGTCGTCTTCCAGTCGTCCCAGAGCGCGGTCGCCTTCCCCGGCCCCGTGGCCGCGGCCGCGCCCGTCCTGGTGACGACCTCGACCTTCGCCCTGGCCTTCGACCAGGTCCGCCTGAGCTCGCCGCCGTTCCTCGCCGGCGCGCCCGCCGTGGTGACCTTCTCCGGCCTGTCGTTCTCCAGCCCGGTCGCGCGCGTCGACTACGCCGACACCGGCGCCTTCGTCGACTGCCCGTCGACGCTGTGCTCGGGATTGACTTACGCCCAGGGCACGCTCTCGTTCGCGGTCGCCCACTTCACCGGCTACGCTGGCGCCGAGGCCGCGAGCGCCGCCCCTGCGGGCCTGAGCCTGACGGCGCTGGCGCCGTCGTCGGCGACGGCGGGGGCGACGCTGAGCCTGACGGCGACGGGGACGGGCTTCGACGCGAGCGCGGCGCTGGCGTTGAAGCGGCTGGACGCGGCGGCAGGCTCGTGGGGAGCGGCGGGGGCGCTGGCGACCGGCCGGGCCATGCCCGGCGTCGTGCGCCTGCGCGACGGACGCGTGCTGGCGGCCGGCGGGTTCAGCGGCGACATCAGCTCGCTGTCCTCCGTCGAGGTCTACGATCCGGCGAGCGGGGCGTGGACGGCCGCGGCGCCGATGGCTCAGTCGCGCTACGGCATGGCCTTCGCGCTGTTGAACGACGGGCGCGTCCTCGCGGCCGGCGGGCGCCAGGTGACGGCCAACTCCGGGCAGACCGACACCGCGGCGTCCGAGGTCTACGATCCGGCGACGAACGCGTGGACGCCGACGGGCTCGCTGCCCCAGGCGGTCGACGCGCCGCAGACCTTCGTGCGCCCGGACGGCAAGGTCCTGAGCGCCGGCGGCGGCTTCGCCGACGGCACGCACACCGCGGCGACCGCCTTGTACGACCCCGCGGCGGGGACCTGGACGGCGGGGCCGCCGATGAGCACGCCGCGCATCTCGGGCGCGGGCATCGCCCTCAAGGACGGACGCTTCCTGATGGTCGGCGGCGTGGCCAACGGGCCGGCGCTGTCCTCGGCGGAGGTCTACGATCCGGCGACGAACGCGTGGTCCTCGGCCGGAGCGATGGCGTCCGCGCGCACGGGCCACACCCTGACCCTCCTGCCAGACGGCCGCGTGCTGGCGGCGGGCGGCGCCGGGCCGACGGCCGAGGTCTACGACCCGGCGACGAACGCCTGGACTCCGGCGGGGAGCATGAGCGACGACCACAGCTCCGGCGCGTCCCTGCTCGTGGGCGGCATGGCCGTGGTGGCCGGCGGCTCGGGCGCGGTCGCGGGCGGGCCGATGACCGCCGTCGACGTGTACGACCCGGCGACGAACGCGTGGCGCCTGGGCCCGCCGCTGCCGACGCCGCGCCTCTTCTACACGCTGGAGGCGCTGAGCGACGGGCGAGCGCTGACCGCCGGCGGCTGGAACGGCGCGACCGCGCCGACCGCGACGGCGCTGCTGACCCCGCTGACGGCGACGATCGCGGCGACCGGGATCGCGCTCGCGGACTCCGCGCACCTCAGCGGGACGGTCGACCTGACCGGCGCGGCCACCGGATACTGGGACGCGGCCGTGACCGAGTCGGGCGGCCGCATCGCGTCGCTCCCGGCCGCCTTCCGCGTCCTCGCCGGGCCCGCCGCCCCGCCGACGCTCGCGACGATCGTCGTGACTCCGTCGAGCGCGACCGTGACGGTCGGCGCGACCCGGGCCTTCGCCGCGACCGCCTACTACACCGACGGTTCGTCGCGGACCTTGGCGGCCGGCGGCGGGGATTGGCAGACGAAGACGGCGATGGCCCACGCCCGCTTGGGGCCGTCGGGCGCCTATCTGAACGGGAAGTTCTACGCGTTCAGCGGCATGACGGGCGACGCGGAAGCCTACGACCCCGCGGCGAACGCCTGGAGCGCGATCGCCGCGCCGCCGCTGAACCTGGCCTACGCGCGCGCCGCAGCGCTCGGCGGCAAGATCTACGTGGCCGGCGGCTGCGTCGGGGGCGACTGCGGCGCGGCGACGGCTCAGATGTGGGCCTACGACCCCGTCGCGGACTCCTGGACGCAGAAGGCGTCCCTGCCTTCGCCGCGCTTCGACATGGTGTTCGCCGAGCTCGGCGGCAAGCTGTACTCCGCCGGCGGGTTCAACGCGGGCTTCTCGCCGCTCAACGAGCTGGCCGTCTACGACCCGGGCTCGAACGCCTGGACCCTCGCCGCCGCGATGCCGCTGTCGCGCGCGCAGTCCGGCGGCGGCGCCGTGAACGGGAAGCTGATCGTGGCGGGCGGCAACGGCGGGGGGACGGCCAACGCTCAGACCATGGCCTACGATCCGACGGTCAACGCCTGGTCGACGCGCGCGGCCCTGCCCGTGCCGGTGGACGTGCCCGGATCGGCGGCGCTGGACGGACGACTGTACCTGATCGGCGGCGTGAACGCGATCGTGCTGTCGCCGACCTCGACGGCGACCTGGGTGTACGACGAGGCGGGCGACCAGTGGACGCTCGGGCCGGCGCTGGCCGCCGGCCGCTACGACCCGGCCGCGGGAGCCGGCGCGGGGACGCTCTTCGTGGCGGGCGGCGGCGACGGGAACGTCGCGTCGACCGCGCTGGGGACGCTGACGCCGGCGGCGGGCGCGGCGTGGTCGGTGGACGCCCCGGCGGTCGCGACGGTGACGGCCGCGGGCCTGGCGACCGGGCTGACGGCCGGCACGGCGCACGTCGTCGCGTCGTCCGGCGCGGTCTCCGGCAGCGCGCTGCTGACGGTGACGCCGTCCACCGCGACGCCGGCCGGCCTGAGCCTGACGGCGCTGGCGCCGTCGTCGGCGACGAGCGGGACGACGCTGAGCCTGGCGGCGACGGGGACGGGCTTCGACGCGAGCGCGGCGCTGAGCCTGCGACGGTGGGACCTGACGGTTTCGTCGTGGTCCACGACGGGCGCGCTGGCGACGGCGCGCAACCTGACGCAGACGGTGCGGCTGAAGGACGGCCGCATACTCGCGGCGGGCGGCATGACGGGCGACGTCACCTCGCTGGCCTCGGTCGAGCTGTACGACCCCGCGACCGGCGCGTGGACGGCCGCGGCGCCGATGGCGCAGTCGCGCTACACCTACGCGCTGGCCTTGCTGAGCGACGGCCGCGTGCTGGCGGCGGGCGGCCGCCAGAACCAGAACAACTCGAACCAGGCCGACACGGCGGCCGCCGAGGTCTACGACCCTGCGACGAACGCGTGGACGGCGACGAGCGCGATGCTGGAGGCGTTGGACTTCCCGCTGACCTTCGTGAGGCCGGACGGCAAGGTCCTGGTGGCGGGCGGCGGCTACGTCAACGGGTCGCACACGGAGAAGACCGAGTTGTACGATCCGGCGACCGGGACCTGGACGCAGGGGCCGCCGATGAGCACGGCGCGCATCGTCGCGGCGGGAACGACGCTGAAGGACGGGCGGTTCCTGGTGAGCGGCGGCATCGCGAACAACCCGACGTTGGCGTCGGCGGAGGTGTACGACCCGGCGACGAACGCGTGGACGACGGTCGCGTCGATGGCGACGGCCCGGTACGGGCACACGCTGACGACCCTGCCGGACGGCCGCGTGCTGGCGGCCGGCGGAACTCCGGCGGCGGAGATCTACGATCCGGCGTCCAACGCGTGGACGGCGGCGGGGGCGATGCGCGACGACCACAACCAGGGCGTCGCGGCCCTGGTCGGCGGCAAGGTGTTGGTGGTCGGCGGCTCGGGCGCCCTGGCGGGCGGACCGATGGCCACGAGCGACGCCTACGACCTCGCGACGGGCGCCTGGTCGGCGGGCCCGACGCTGTCGACGCCGCGCGTGTTCCTCGCGCTGGCGCAGCCGGCGGACGGCCGCGTGCTGGCGATCGGCGGGGCGACGGGAGGCTATCCGACGCCGGCGCTGGCCGGCGTCGAGCGCCTGTCGGCGCCGACGGCGACGGTCGCGGCGACGGGCGTGGCGGTCGCCGACGCGCAGCATCTGAGCGGGACCGTGGCGCTGACCGGCGCCGCGACCGGCTACTGGGACGCGGTCGTGGCCGAGTCGGGCGGGCGCGTCGCCGAGCTGCCGGCCGCGTTCCGGGTGCTCGCGGCGCCCGCGCCGCCGCCGGCCGCGCTGACGCTGGCGTCGGTGGCGCCGTCGTCGGCGGCCACCGGGACGACGGCGAGCCTGACGGCCGTCGGGACCGGCTTCGACGCGACGACGACGCTGGCGCTGGAGCGCGCCGCCGTGGCGCAGGGGACCTGGTCGGCGACCGGGGCGTTCGGCCAGGGCCGCTTCCTGGGCTACTCGACGAAGCTGCGCGACGGGCGCGTGCTGCTGGTCGGCGGGATGGTGGAAGGCGACGCCCGCGGCCTGGCGAACGCGGACCTGTACGACCCGGCGACGGGCGCGTGGACCGCCGCCGCGCCGATGAACCAGGGCCGCGAGCAGTTCGCGGGCGTGCGCCTGGCCGACGGCCGCGTGCTCGTGACCGGCGGCGCGGGGCCGAGCACGGCGATCGTCGCGTCGGCCGAGGTCTTCGACCCCGCGGCGGGGACCTGGACCACGGTCGCGCCGATGGCGCACGCGCGCGCCGACCACCAGCTGGCGCTGCTGCCCGACGGCCGCGTGCTCGCGATGGGCGGCTGGGGCGGCTCGACCCCTCTGGCGAGCGCCGAGATCTACGACCCCGCGGGCAACGCCTGGACGGCGGCGCCGGCGATGAGCGCGGTCCGCATCCTCGCCTCCGCGCTCGTCCTGCGCGACGGCCGCGTGCTGATCTCGGGCGACTCGGGGTCGTCGGCGGCCGACATGACGGCCGAGGTCTACGACCCGGCGACGGGCGCGTGGAGTCCGGCGGGCACGATGAACGCGCCGCGCTACGAGCACCAGTCGGCGCTGCTGCCCGACGGTAGGGTGCTGGTCTCCGGCGGCAGCGGGCGCGGGACGACGCAGGCGACCGCCGAGGTCTACGACCCCGCCGCCGGGACCTGGACGCCGACGGGGCCGCTCGCCGTCGCGCGCTACGCGCACGCGATGGTCCTGGTGAACGGAACGCCGTTGATCGTCGGCGGCGAGAACCAGTCGACGGACGTCGGCACGACCGAGGTCTACGACGCCGCCTCGAACGCCTGGAGCGCCGGACCGAGCCTGCTCGCGACCCGCACCTACCCGCAGGCGGCGGCGCTGGACGACGGCCGCGTGCTCGTGGCGGGGGGGCGCCACGGCCTCGGCGGAGGGACGACGCTGAACACCGCCGAGCTCCTGACGATGCCGGTGACGGCGATCGCGGCGACCGGCGTTACGGTCGCCGACGCCCAGCACCTGACGGGCGTCCTCGACCTGAGCGGCGCGGCGACGGGCCCTTGGGACGCCGTGGCGCGCGCGTCCGGCGGGCGCGTCGCGAGGCTGGGCGCGGGCTTCCGAGTGCTCGTGAACGACGCGCTCCCGCCGGCGACGACGATCTCCTTCTCGACGCCGTCCTTCGTCTCCTCGGGCGCGGTGGTCGCGATCTCCACGCGCAGCTCGGTGACGCTGACCGCGGTGGACCCGTCGTCGGGGACGGGCGTCGCGGCGACCTACTACGCGGTGGACGCGTCGACGCCGACCGTCCTCTACGCGGGACCGTTCACGCTCTCGTCGGGCACGCACACCGTCTATTACCGCTCCATCGACGCCGCGGGCAACGCGGAGGCGGTCTCGGCGGCGACGGTCGGCGTGTACGCGGGGCCGTTCGCGGGCGCGCTGTCGGTCTCGAGCGGGCCCATCGGCGCGCCGCTCACGCTGACCGGCTTCGGCTTCGGCGCCTATGCCGGGAGCTCGGTCAGCCGGTTGTATTTCGGCGCCAGCACGGCGCCGGTCTCGGTCTGGAACGACGCGGCGATCGCGGCGACCGTCCCGGGGCTGGCCGCGGGCGATTATCCGCTCACCGTGGTCGCCCGCGTGGACGGCTCCACGCAGTCCGTGTCCGCCGGGACCTTCACGGTGCTGACGCCGTCCATCGCGAGCGTCGCCCCGTCGTCCGGCCCCATCGGCGTCGCCTTCACGCTCACCGGCTCGGCCTTCGGGCCCTACGCGGGGAGCGCCACGCAGGTGCTGCTCGGGGGCGCGACGACGCCGATCTCCGTCTGGAACGACGGCCTCATCGTGGGCACGGTGCCCGGGGTCCTGGCGCCCGGAGACCACTCCGTCCAGGTGCGCCGCGCGACGGCGGACGGCGGCGTCGCCCTCTCCAACGTCTCCACCTTCACGGTGTCGGGCCTGGCGGTGACGGCGGTGGACCCGTCCACCGGCCCGATCGGCGTCTCGTTCACGCTCCGCGGCGCCGGGTTCGGGACCTACAACGGGGCCAACACCCAGGTCTTGCTCGGCGGGGCGACGGTCGCCGTCTCGGTCTGGAACGACACGACCATCACGGGCACGGTCCCCGCCCTGTCCACGGGAGCGTACGCGCTCGTCGTCGAGCGCGTCCAAGGCGGCTCGGCGGCCTTCAGCGCGCCGTCCACCTTCACGGTCACGGCGCTCACCCTGGGCGCGCCGACGCCGTCCGCGGGCCCCATCGGCGTCGCGCGGTCGCGTCGGTGTCCCCGTCGACCGGGCCGATCGGGATCTCCTACACGCTGACCGGCTCCGGCTTCGGCGTCTACAACGGCGCGAACACGCAGGTCCTGTTCGGCGGGGCGACGACCGCGATCGCCGTCTGGAACGACACGACCATCACCGGCACGGTCCCGGCGCTGTCCACGGGCGCGTACGCGGTGGTCGTCGAGCGCGTGCAGGGCGGGGTCGCGGACTTCAGCTCCGCGGGGACCTTCACGGTGACCGCGCTGACGCTCGCGGCCCCGTCGCCCGCCGCCGGGCCCATCGGGACGGCGTTCACCCTCTCGGGCACGGGCTTCGGGGCGTACAACGGGACGAACACGCGCCTGCTGGTCGCCGGGAGCACCGCGGCGGTCTCGGTCTGGAACGATTCGACGATCTCCGGCGCCGTCCCCGGCGCGGTCGCGCCGGGCGCCCAACCGGTCTGGATCGAGCGCTCGTACGGCGGCGGACTGGAGTCGAGCAACACCGTCTACTTCACCGTCACCGCCCCGGCGATCGCGAGCGTGTTCCCGTCGTCCGGCCCGATCGGGGTGGCCTTCACGCTGACCGGCTCCGGGTTCGGGGTCTACAACGGGGCGAACACGCAGCTGCTCGTCGGCGGCACGACCGCCCCGGTCTCCGTCTGGAACGACACGACCATCACCGCGACGCTTCCCGGCGCGCTATCCGCGTCCACTGGGCCGGCGACGCTCGTCGTCTCCCGCGCCGGGACGGGCGGAGTGTCGGTGTCCACCGCGGCGTCCTTCCTGGTGCTCGTCCCGGCGCCGTCCACGGCCGCTCCCGCGTCCGGCCCGATCGGGACCGCGTTCAGCCTGAGCGGCTCCGCCTTCGGTCCGTACAACGGGGCGAACACGCAGCTGCTCGTCGGCGGCACGACGGCGGCGGTCTCGGTCTGGAACGACCAGAAGATCACGGCGACCGTCCCGGCGCTGTCGTCGGGGTCGTACCCGGTCGTCGTGCGCCGCCTGCAGGGCGGCTACGCGCAGGACGGCGCCCCGCTCACCTTCACCGTGACGGCGCCGCAAGTGTACGCCATGACGCCGTCGTCGGCGCCGATCGGCGCGCCGTTCACCATCACCGGCGCGGGCTTCGGCGCCTATAACGGCGCCAACACCACGGTCAAGTTCAACGGCGTCGCGGCGGCGGTCTCCGTCTGGAACGACGCGACGATCTCGGGCACCGTGCCCGGGGCGCTGTCCACCGGCACGGCCGCAGTGGTCGTCGCCCGCGCCTACGGCGGGGGGACGGCCTCCGCCTCGGCGCCGGACTTCGCGGTGCTGCAGCCGTCCGTCTCGACGATCTCGCCGAGCTACGGCCTCGCGGGGACCGCGGTGACGCTGTCCGGCTCCGGCTTCGGCCCTTACGCGGGCGCCTCGGGCACGCAGCTGCTGGTCGGAGGCTCGACCGTCGCCGTGGCCGTGTGGAACGACGCGACGATACGCTGGACCGTGCCCTCGTGGCTGGCCAACGGCACCTATCCCGTCGTCGTGCGCCGCACGCCGGCCGGCGGCTCGGTCGCGAGCGACCCGGTCGCCTTCACCGTGGGGACCGCGCCGGGCGTGCTGCGCCTGGCTCCCGCCTCGGCGACCCAGCGGCCGGACGCCGACTTCGAGGGGGACCTGAACCTGCCGGCGGCCGAGGGCGGCGCCATCCTGACGCCGTCGCAGGCCGCCGTGACGGTCCCGCCCGGCGCGCTGGCGGCCGACACCGAGATCACGCTCGCCCGCGACCGCCGCACCTTCGCCGCCGCGCGGGCCGAGGCGATGAGCGGCTCGGCGCTGGGCGCCGCCGGCGACGCGGTCCGGTTCGGCCCCGAGGGGACGCAGTTCTCGACGCCGGTCACCATCGAGCTCCCGTACGACCCCGCCGCGGTCCCCGCGGGCGCGCTGTCCGGCCTCAAGGTCCATTACTTCGACCCCGTCGCCAAATCCTGGACGCCCCTGCCGTCGAGCGTCGACCAGGTCCGGCACGTGGTGAGCGCGCAGACCACGCACTTCTCGCTGTACCAGCCGCTGGGCCAGGGGATCGGGGTGCTCGCGGCGGACGCCGCGTTCGGCCTGAAGGCCGCGTACGCCTTCCCGAACCCCGTCCACTCGGGCGCCGTGACGATCCGCATCCAGCCGGGGCTGGCCGACTCGGTGAGCGTGCGCGTCTACGACGTCGCCGGACGCAAGGTCCACGAGTCGTCGGACTTCGCGCTCAACCCGAGCCTCGACGACGGCAACGGCTTGGGCGCGCAGTACACCTACGACCACGCGTGGGACGTCTCCGGCGCGGGCTCGGGCGTGTACACCTACGTGATCACGGCGAGGAAGGCCGGCCGGTCCGACATCCATAAGACCGGCCGCATCGGGGTGAGCAAATGAAGAGGCTCGCTCTCGCGACGGCCCTCGCGCTGGTCGCGGCGCAGGCGCGCGCGGCGGAGACCGCCGGCTTCCTGGCCATCGGCGTCGGCGCGCGCGGGCTCGGCATGGGAGGCGCGTACACCGCGCTGGCCGACGACGCGCACGCGCTGTACTGGAACCCGGCGGGTCTCGCGGCGCTCGACCGCCGCGAGGCGGCCGTCGACGACGCCGAGCTGGCCACGGGGCCGCGCTTGAACTTCTTCGCGGTCGCCCTGCCGACGAAGTACGGCACGGCGGGCGCGGCGGTGACCTACCTGAGCCAGCCGTCGCTGGAAGGCCGCGACGCGGCGGGGCATCCGACCGCCGGCTTCAACGCGTCCGACTTCGCGGGCGCGGCGGCCTTCGCGCGCAAGACCGCCTGGGCCGACCTGGGCGCGACGGTCAAGGTCGTGCAGTCGCACATCGGCTCGGCGCAGGCCACCGCGGCGGCCCTCGACCTCGGCGCGCGCCGCGCCTTCGACGCGGGGCCCGGCCGCCTCGTGCTCGGCGCCGCCCTGCGCGACCTGGGTCCGGGGCTCAAGTACCAGAGCGAGACCGACGACCTCCCGCTGCGGCTGGCGGGCGGCGCGGCGTACGTCCTGCCCGCGGGCCACGTGCTGGCCGTCGAGGCGACGAACGGTCCGCGCGGGGCGGGGACGGACGTCGGCGTCGGCGGCGAGTACCAGGCGATGAAGGGCGTGTTCCTGCGCGCCGGCTACACGACGCAGTCCGCGACGCCGGGCGGCTCCGGCCTCGACGCGGCCTCCGGCCTCACGCTGGGCGCGGGCCTGCGCTACGGCGACTGGCGCTTCGACTACGCCGCGGTGCCGTCGGGCGAGCTGGGCGCGGCCCACCGCTTCTCGCTGGCCGTGCGCTGGTGAGCGCGGCCGTCAGAGCGCGAGCGCGGCCTTCACGTCGGCCTTCACGGCCTTCATGTCCTTCATCCCGTCGTAGCGCCGCAGCACCCTCCCGTCGCGGCCGACCAGGTAGGCGATCGGCAGGCCCGGGACGCTCCAGCCTTCCGGCGCCGGCGGGCCGGGCTTCAAGAGGATCGGGAACGGGAGACGGGCGTCGCGCGCGAACGGAGCGACGGCGGCGGTGTTCGCGTCGACCGACACGCCGAGGACCGTGAACCCGCGTCCGCGCAGATCCTCGTGGAGGGCGGAGAGTCCGCCCAACTCCTCCCGGCAGCCCGGACACCAGGTCGCCCAGAAGTCGACGAGGACCACTTGGCCGGAGAATCCGCCGAGCGAGAGGGGACGGCCGGACGCGTCGTCGCCGGCCAACGCGGGCGCCCGGCCCAGGTCCTCCAGGGGGTCCGGGCCCGGCGTCAGGAGGTAGTAGCCGCCGGCGACGACGGCGGCGGCCAGCAGCAGGCGGCGGGCGAGGGCGGGGAGGTCCATGCGCGCAGGGTAGTACGTCCGGGCGCGGCCGTCAAGACGGGCGCAGGCGCTGGTGGCGGGCGTACAGCGCGAGTCCCGCGCCCGCCCAGGTCAGCTCGCGCACGTGCCGGACCAGGCCGAGCGTGAAGCCGAGCTCCGGAGGCAGGCCGAGGCCGGCGAAGATCGCGGTCTTGCCGCCCTCCTGCGTGCCCAGCTTCGCCGGGACCCAGAAGGCCAGCGAGTCCACCAGGTTCGACAGGAACTCGATCGAGAAGGCGGTCTCCACGCCGATCGGCAGGCCCAGGAAGCGGCAGATGATCCAGACCTCGGCCGCGCCCCAGGCGTAGCCGAGCATGAACATCGCGATGGAGGCGCACAGGCGGACCGGGTGGGTGAGCAGGTAGCTCTTCAGCAGGCCGCGCACGCCGGCGCTGGCCGCGACGGCCTTCGGGAAGCGCGCGGCGAACCACGCGGGCGGCTCCATGATGAGCAGGCCGACGCCGACGACCAGGCCGAGCAGGATGCCGCCGACGCCGAAGGCGCCCAGCGTGGCCTGCGGGCCGTCGAAGTCGAACAGCTTGGCGTGGAGCAGGTAGCCGAGGCCGCTCAGGATGAAGAACGCCTGGCCGACGGACTGCGTGACCTTGGCGACCAGCACGCTGGTGATCTTCACGTCGTCGGGCAGGGACGAGCGCAGCATCCCCGGGCGCACGAACTCGCCGCCGATGTTGGCGCTGGGCGTCAGGTAGTTGACGCCGTCGCCGGCGACGCGCACGCGCACCAGGTCCCAGAAGCGGACGCCGCCCACGCTGTCGGCCGGGAAGGCGAGGCGCCAGCCGTACGCGTTGAGCATGTGGTCGAGGATCTGGAACGGCAGGAGGACGGCGAAGCCCCAGCCGAAGCCGAGGAGATGCGCCCAGACGCGCGCGGGGTCGAACTTCCACAGCAGGAGCAGGAAGGTGGCGAGGCCGGCGACGACGACGAGGCGCGTGAGGAGCGCCCGGGAGCGGGCGAACATGGCGGCCTAGGGCTCGACCGGGAGGGGGCGGCGGGCGAGCGCGGGAGCGACCGGCACGAGGCGGCCCTTGGATTGCACGTCGTAGAGCTCGCCGCGCCACAGCACGCGCGAGGCGCTCCAGCCGCCCAGCCACGCGGCGAACGAGAACCACTCGGCCAGCGGCAGCAGCCACAGCGCCTCGAGCGGCTGACGGCCGCCCAGCTCGGCGGAGAGCGCGGCGCTGGCGGCGGCCTTGGCGGCCCACAGCGCGGCCAGCAGGGCCAGCGAGCGCGCGTCCGGCCCGAACAGCAGGACCTTGAGGGTCAGCAGGGAGAAGCCGTGCTGGACGAGGCTGGCGGCGTGCCCGGCGGGGTTGCAGATGCGGATCGTGCGCGACCAGCGCAGGAGGTGCTTGAAGTGCTCGGCCGCGTCGGTGATGCACGGGACCGTCTCCACGACGGCGCCGGTCAGCGCGAGCGTCCAGCCCGCCTCGCGCACCGACTCGCCCAGCCAGAAGTCGTCGGCCAAGTGGTCGGCGAGGTTGTGGAAGCCCCCGGTCTCCTCGAACGCCTTGCGGCGGACCATCATCGCCGCGCCCATCGCGAAGCGCATGCCGAAGAAGGCCGCGCACAGGGCCTGGGGGAGGAACTGGGCGTTGATCGACAGCGCCTCCATGTTGCTCCACGCGCAGGAGGTCCCGGTGGCTTGGTAGAAGGAAGTGACCAGGCCGACGCCCGGGTCCTCGAACGGCGCGACCATGCGGCGCAGGAAGTCGGGGGCGACCTGGATGTCGGAGTCGGACATCAGCAGGAGGTCGTACTTGGCGAACGGGTAGGCGTTGGCCATGTTGTTGACCTTCGGGTTGTAGCCGATGCGGTCGCGCGAGACCACCACCTCGATGTCCGCGCCGGGGAAGTCCTTGCGCAGGCGGGCGACCGTCGCCAGCGCGGGGTCCTCGGGGCACTGCAGGCAGAACACCAGCTGGTAGCAGGGATACTCCTGCCGGCAGAAGCTGGCCAGGTTCTCGTACAGCGCCTCCTCGGCGCCCTTCAGCGGCTTGATCACCGTCACCGGGGGCAGGGACGTCACGGTCGGGCGCCGGTCGAGGCCGCGCAGCAGCCGCCGTCCGAACACGGCCGAGGCCGCGGCGAACAGGACGGCGAAGAGCCCGGAGAACAGCGCGAAGGCGGAGAACGCCGTCCGGCCCGCCAGGGCGGCGGCGAGCATCGCGAAGCCGACGAGGGGGAGCTCCAGCAGGGACGGGCTCAGGCGGCGACGGGCTCCTTCTTCTCCGGCTTGGGCGCGGAGGAGACGCGGGACTCGACCGGCTTCTGGCGGCCGCGCAGGTAGTCGAGGAACTCCTTGCCCTCGCGCAGGCGGCGCGAGCGCTCGATCGGGTCCTTGGCCATGCTGACGAGCATGCGGAAGATCGGCGTCGGGCGCGCGTAGAACTTGGAGTAGAAGCGCTTGACGCCCGCCTCGATGTCGGCGGCCTTCAGGTGCGGGTACTGGATCGCCGCGCTCTGGGTGCCGTCGTTGCGGACCAGGATGCTGTCGTCGTACCACTTGTTGGTCATCGCCTGGCGGTACAGCTCGGTGCCCGGATAGGCGGCGGCCAGCGAGACCTGGATGGTGTCCACGTTCAGCGCGCAGGCGTACTTGATCGACTCCTCGATGGTCTCCTTGGTCTCGCCGGGGAGGCCCAGGATGAAGGTGCCGTGGATGACGATGCCGAGCTTGCGGCAGTTCTTGGTGAACTCCTTGGCGATATCGACGCGGACGCCCTTCTTGATGTTGTTGAGGATCTGCTGGTTGCCGGACTCGTAGCCGACCAGGAGCAGGCGCAGGCCGTTGTCCTTGAACACCTTCAGGTACTCGTAGGGGACGTTCGCGCGCGAGTTGCACGACCAGGTGATGCCCAGCTTGCCCAGGCCCTTGGCGATCTCGGCGGCGCGGGTCAGGTCGGCGGTGAAGGTGTCGTCGTCGAAGAAGAACTCCTTGACCTGCGGGAACATGGCCTTCGCCTTGGCCATCTCGGCGATGACGGCCTGCGCGGACTTCGTGCGGTAGACGTGGCCGCCGACGGTCTGGGGCCACAGGCAGAACGA
>JACQBB010000214.1 GCA_016194625.1 Elusimicrobiota bacterium
AAGCGGATCTTCCGCCCGAACCTCCAGCGGCAGAAGGTCGTCATCGAAGGCAAGACGATGACCGCCTACGTGTGCACGGACTGCATCAAGTCCGGGCGCGCGATCCGTCCGACCCGATAATACCCAAAGTGTCCGTCCCTCCGGAAGAGGGGCTGGTCAGGGCCTGGGCTTACGCCCTGGCCCTGGTCGTTTTATGCCTGCCGGTCTACAGCCCCGACCTGTTCTGGCATCTCTCGGCCGGGCGCTGGATCGCCGCCCACCTCGCCGTCCCGCGGGCCGACGCCTTCTCCTTCACCGCCTTCGGCGCGCCGTGGATCGACTTCGAGTGGGGGACCCAGCTCGCCTGGTACGCGGTCCACGCGGCGTCCGGCCTGGCGGGCCTGTGGCTCCTCAAGGGCGTCCTGCTCGCCGCCGCGTTCTGGCCGGTGGACGGCCTCCTGCGCGACGAGGGCGCCTCGCCGGCGGCGCGCGCGGGCGCGCTCGGCCTCTGGCTGGCCGCGATGCTCGCCCAGGCCGACCTGCGCGCCGACCTGGTCTCCGCCTGCTTCTTCGCGGTGCTCCTGCGCCGCCTGTCGCGCGGGCGCGCGTCCTTCCTGTTCGGCTTCGGCCTGTTCGCCGTCTGGGCGAACCTGCACGCGGGCTTCCCGCTCGGCTTCGTCCTGTACGCGCTGGCCGCGCTGTCGGCGCGCCTGGAGGAGCGCGCGCCGCCGCCGGGACTGGGGGCCGAGGCCGCCGGCGCCGCGCTCGGCGCCCTGCTCAACCCGTACGGCGCGGGCCTGGCGCGGGCTCTCGCGGCGCACGCGTCGGGGCCGATGGCGCGCCTGGTGATGGAGTGGGGGCCGCCGTCGGCGCACCGCGCGTTCCAGCTCCCGCTGCTCGGCGCGATGGCCGTCGCGCTCGCCGCGGCCCTGGCCGCGCGCCGCCGCGCGCTCTCGACGGCGGGCCTGAGCGCTCTCCTTCTGCTCGCGGCGAGCGCCGTCAGCGCGCGCTTCGGCGCCTACTTCGCCGCCGCGGGCGCGGCGTTCGCGTTCTCCGCGTTCCCGCGGCCCGCCGCCGCCGCCGTGGCCGCCGGCCTGGCCGCCGTCAGCGCCGCGCTCGTCGTCCCGCTGAAGACCCTGCCGCCGGGGCGGGTCTTCGACGAGGTGTACGTCGACCGAGGCGCGGCCGGTTTCGTCGCGCGCGAGCGCGGCGCGCTGGGCGGCCTGCGCCTGTTCAATCAATACGAGTGGGGCGGCTACCTGGGCTGGGCGCTGGGGCCGGACGGCCGCGTGTACGGCGACGGCCGCTACCTGTTCCACGAACAGCTGGCGCGCACGCAGGACGCGCTGTCCTCGCCCGAGGCCTTCGCCGCGTTCGCGCGCGCCGAGGCGCTCGACGGCTTCCTGATCCGCGATTATCCGCGCGCCCTGCCCTCGACCCGCGTCTACCCCGACGGGACGACGCGCGCCTTCGCCCGGCCGTGGTTCGTCGCGTACCTGCCGCGCGAGCGCTGGGCGCTGGTGTGGTTCGACGGTCGCGCGCTCGTGTTCGTGGACCGGGCGAAGGTCCCCGCGGCCTGGCTGGCCGCGCACGAGTACCGCTGGCTGCGTCCGGGCGACGAGGCCGCGCTGGCCGACGCGCGCGCCCGCGGCGAGGTGCCCGAGGCCGCGCTGGCCGCCGAGGCCGTCCGTCACGCCGCCGAGCTCGCCGCCCGCTGAGGCGGCGCGGCACGAGCGTTGCCTGGAGAAGGGTCCCGGAGCCTCCATGTCCACCCAGATCGTCGGCTACGTCGGCCTCGTCGCGTTCGCTCTCGCTTGGATCCCGCAGTCGTGGGAGACCGTCAGCGCGGGGCGCTGCGACCTCAATCCCGTCTTCCTGGGGCTGTCGGCGCTCGGCTCGGCGGCGCTGACGACGTACGCCGCCCTGCGCGGCGACGTCGTGTTCGGGACGCTCAACGCGATGACCACCCTCGGGGCGCTGGTCAACGCCTGGTACCGGGTCTTTCCCCGGCGCGACCCGCGCTGACGCCGGCCCCCCTTGACTCCTGGCCGTTCCGGGCTACACTGGCGGGAAGTCCAGGAGGATGCGATGAAAACCCTCGTCTTTTCGCTGTTGGCGGCCGCCCTCGCGGCCGCTCCCGCCCGCGCTCAAGACGCGCGTCCGGGCCCCGGTCCCGACGGCGCCCGCTCGGCTCCCGCCCGCACGGCGCCTCCCGGAGCCCCTCAGGACGGGCCCGACGGAGCGCCCGATCCCCGTCCCGGGCCCGCGGGCGCCCCCGGTCCCGCCTGGGCCGCCGCGCCCGCCGGTCACCGCGGGTCGTGGGGACCGTGGGGACGCAGCGGCCCGGGGCCGGAGCTCACCGAGAAGATGCAGAAGGCCGAGGAGCTCGACGGCAAGATGTGGCCGCTGATCCAGAAGGTCCGCGGCGCGAAGTCGGCCAAGGAGAAGGAGGCCGTGAGAGCCGAGCTGCGCAAGGTGGTCGCCGCGCTGTTCGACGCGAAGGTCGCGATCGCCGAGGAGGCGCAGAGGTCGCACGAGAAGCTGGCCGCCGAGCTGAAGGCCCGCATCGCCAAGCGCAAGGCCCGCCGCGAGGAGCTGATCGACAAGAAGCTCTCGGAGGCGATCGGCGAGGACGACAGCGACGACTGGGACTAGGCGCGGGAGTCCCGCGGAGGCCGGCGGCTCGCTACTTGGCCGGCGTGGCCCGCCGCGCGGCCTCCGCGACCTGCGCGCGGGTCATCGTCTTCTCGAGCTGCTGGAGCTCGTCCCGGGTCTGCGCGCGCTCCGTCTCGCTCCAGGCGTTCGATAGCCCGGCCCGCGGGTCGTCGAACACGGACGCGACGGGATGTCGGGAGGCCGTCAGCGTCCAGCGGTAGGCCTCGACGAGGTCCTT
>JACQBB010000189.1 GCA_016194625.1 Elusimicrobiota bacterium
CTCGCGCGCGGCGATGCGGCCCTCGCCGTCCTTGCGCGGCACCAGGATCTGCGAGACGACGCCCTGCAGCGTGACGGCCAGCTGGACGCGGATCTGCGACTGCTGGTGCGGAGGGAAAACGTCGATGATGCGGTCGATCGTGGACGGGGAGTCCTGCGTGTGCAGCGTGCCGAAGCAGAGGTGGCCCGTCTCGGCGGCGGTGATCGCGAGCTGGATCGTCTCCAGGTCGCGCATCTCGCCGACCAGGATGACGTCGGGGTCCTGGCGCAGCGCGGAGCGCAGGGCGGCGGTGAACGACTTGGTGTTCTGGCCGACCTCGCGCTGGCGGAAGATGGACTTCTTGGACTCGTAGACGAACTCGATCGGGTCCTCGATGGTCAGGATGTGGTCGGAGTACTTCTGGTTGATCAGCTCCATCAGCGCCGACAGCGTGGTGGACTTGCCCGAGCCCGTCGGGCCGGTGACGAGCACCAGGCCGCGCGGCAGGTCGGCCAGGTCCACGATGGACTTGGCCAGGCGCAGCTGCTCGGGGGTCGGGATCTTGGACGAGATGACGCGCATGACGGCCTCGACGCCGTTCTTCTGCAGCAGCACGTTCACGCGGAAGCGCGACAGGCCGGAGACGGCGAACGAGCAGTCGAGCTCCCAGTTCTCCTCGAACTTGGCGCGCTGCTCCTCGTACAGGATCGAGTAGATGAGCCGCTTGGACTCCTCGCCGTTGATCTTCGGGAAGCCCGGGATCTCGGCGATCTCGCCGCTGACGCGCATCAGCGGCGGCTTGCCGATGACGAGATGGATGTCGCTGGCGCCGGCTTGCACGGCGGCCTTCAGGACTTCGACGAGTTCCATGGGGAGTCTCCTTGGTTCACGGCTCCCGGCTCTCGCCGGGCCCGAACGACGCGGCGCAGTCGGCGCCGAGGGAAACGGTGACGTCCACGACGCGCGTCGGGTCGACGCGCGTCGCGGCGCGCGCCGTCGGACAGCCGAGGGCGGCCAGGGTCTCGCCCGCGCGGCGGAAGTCGCCGACGCGGTCGTAGACCAGAGTGCGCTCGCGCGCGGGCTCGGTCGCCGTCGACAGCACGTCGACGCCCTTGAATCTGAGCATTTTCGCGGCGCGGGAGGCCAGGCCCGGGACGGGGGTCCCGTTGAGCACCTCGACCGTCGTCGCGCGCCCGTCGGCGGGGGGCGGCTCCGACGCCAGGAGGCGGCCCAGGAGGGCGGGGGCGTTCGCCTCGTCCGGCAGGCGCGCGGGGCGCAGGTCGGCCACGCGCACGCGCCGGGTCTCCAGCGCGAACAGCAGGGGGTCGAGCGCGGTCCGGTCGCCGGCGCGCAGGCCGCGCCAGGCGCGGCGGGCCAGCGCGGCCCAGGTCCGGGGGCGGCGGGCGCGGGCCTTCAGCTCGCGGGCGGCCCACACCGACGCCTCGTCCTCGGCGGCCAGCGGGGCGATCTCGACGGCCAGGCGCGCGGACACCGCGGGGACGGGCTCGGGCGAGAGCTCGCGCAGGCGCGCTTCGGCCAGGTCCTCGGCGGCGGCCGCGGCGGCGTCCAAGTCGCCGGTCGCCTTCAGCGCCTCCAGATACGCGCGGTCCAGGGTGCGGCGCTTCTCGAGCTTCAGGTCGCCGGGGGCGTGCAGGACGGTCAGCCGCCGCCCGACGGGGTCGTAGACCAGCAGGTGCAGGGACGGGACCGCGGCGGCCCCGCGCTCGCGCGCCTCCAGCCAGGCCAGCCAGGGCCGGCCGTCGCGCACGCGTCCGGCCAGCGTGGTCCCGGCTTCCAGGCGCGCGGTCGCCAGCGCGGCGGCGACCATCGCGGCGGCGAGCAGCCGCTCGACGGTCACCGCGCCGCGAGGGAATTCCATAGTTCGATGGTCAGCGGGTGCAGCCAGGCGCGGCGCGCCAGCGCGTGCGCCAGCTTGTCGGCCAGGCAGCGCTCGAACGCGGCGTCGAGGTCCGAGAACGCGAGCGCGCGCGTCTCGTCCGCGCCGGGATGGCCGCGGTCGGCCGAGCAGGCGTCGGCGACGTACAGGACCTTGTCGAGGCGGCTCATCTCCGGATCGCCGAGGGTGTGCTTGCGCACGGCCGACAGCACCGCGGGGTCGGTCACGCCGAACTCGCGGCGCGCCAGGTCCTCGGACACGTGCGCGTGCAGGAGCATCGGCTCGAGGGCCGCGGTCAGCGCGCCGTGGGGGACCTTCAGGCGGCGGCGGCGGACCTCCTCGGCCAGCGCAGGCGCGGGGAAGCGTCGGCCGGCGTCGTGGAGCAGGCCGGCCAGGCGCGCGGCGCCCGCGTCGGCGCCGTGGCGGCGCGCCAGCGCCTCGGCCAGCGCCGCGACGTTGAGCGTGTGCTCGTAGCGGCCGGGGTTCAGCGTGGCGCGCAGGCGGGCGAGCAGTCCGGTCCCGTACAGGCCGAGCTTCTCGATGCCGCCGGCGACCTCGGGGACGAGCAGGTCCGCGCAGTCCTGGCCGAGCGCCAGCGCGGTCCGCAGCTCCGTCGAGGACGCGTCGGGGAAGCGGCCGGGCACGCGGCGGAACCAGCGCGGGACGGCGGCCGTCGCCCCGGGCCGGGCGCCGTACCACCAGCGCGCGAGCGTCTTCAGGCGCGCGGGGGACTTCCAGCGCGGGAAGCTCGCCGCGGCGTCCTGCCCGCAGACGAAGTGCAGCTCGCCGCGCGGGTCCAGCGCCTTGAGCCGGGACAGCGTGTCCACGGTGTAGCCCATGCGGCGCGCGTGGATCTCGGAGAGGTCGACGTGGGCGACGGAGCGCCAGCGGGACGGGAGCCGGTCGACGACGCCGAGACGCACCAGGGCCACGCGCTCCTCGGCCGACGCGGCCGGCTCGCCGGCCTTCAGGGGCGCGCGATAGGCGGGGACCACCAGGATCCGGTCCGGCCGGACCGCCTTCGCCGCGGCGAGCAGGAGCGCCGCGTGGCCGCGGTGCGGGGGATCGAAGGTGCCGCCGAAGACGAGCGTGCGCATCGCGCACATTCTAGGAAATCGCGGGGCTCGACGGGGCGTTCCTTGACGGAGAGGGGCGATAAACGCGATGATGCTCCATGGCCGATGTCAGACCCTTCCGCGGCGTGCGCTACGCCGCGCCCTCGCTCGACGAGACGCTGTGCCCCCCTTACGACGTGATCGGACCCGAGCTCGCCCGCGAGCTCCGGCGCCGTCCCCGCAACGCCGTCTTCATCGAGCTGCCGCTGGGCGAGGGCGCCGCGCGCTACGGCAACGCCCGCAAGGTCTGGAAGAAGTGGACCGGCGACGGGACCTTGGTCCGCGACGCGAAGCCCGCGTTCTACGTCGTCGAGGAGACCTATAAGCTCGGCGGCCGCGCGCGCGTGCGCCGCGGCTTCCTGGCGGCCCTCGGCGCGACGCCGAAGGCGGCGAAGGCCATCATCCCGCACGAGCGCACGCTCGCCAAGCCGAAGGCCGACCGCCTGCGCATGCTGAACACGCTGCGCGTGAACACCAGCCCGATCTTCGGCGTGTTCGCCGACCCGACGGCCGCCGCGCGCAAGGCGCTGGCCGCCGCCGCGAAGGGCCGGCCGATCGCGAAGGGCCGCTCGCACGCGGGCGTCGCCTACCGCGTCTGGCGCGCCGACGAGCCGCGGGCCGTCGCCGCGATACGCCGGGCGCTGGCGCCGCGGCCGATCCTGATCGCCGACGGCCACCACCGCTACTCGGTGAGCCGCGACCATCACGCGAAGACGCGCCTGCCCGGCTCCGACGCGGTGCTGTGCTACTTCGTCCCCGACGAGGACGCGGGCCTGGTCGTCCTGCCCACGCACCGCGTCGCGGCCAAGAGCCTGCGCGCGCGCGCCGAGTCTTTGGCCTCCCTCAAGAAGCTCGGCTCGCTCCCGGCGCTGGAGAAGTCCCTGGCCCGCGCGAAGGACCCGTACGCCTTCGGCCTCATCGAGGGCGGGTTCTGGCTGGGCACGCCCAAGTCCCCGAACGGCTGCCGCTCCGGCCTGGCCGTCGAGTGGCTGGGCGGGCATCTGCTCGGCGACACGCGCCCCGACGAGCTCAGCTACACGCCCGACGCGGCGCTCGCCGTGAAGAAGGCCAAGGCCGTCCGCGGCGCGGCCGTGCTGGTCAAGCCGTTCACCGTCGCGCAGGTGCGCGCGGCCGCGCGCAAGGTCGGCCTGCTGCCGCAGAAGTCCACCTACTTCTTCCCGAAGATCGCCACCGGCCTGGTGTTCCGCCCGCTGGCGCCATGAAGTTCTCGGTCATCGTCGCGGCGCACAACGAGGGGCCGCAGATCGCCTCCGCCCTCAAGCGCCTGCGCCAGATCTCCAAGACCAGCCCGATGGAGGTCGTCCTCGTCGACGGCGCGTCCGACGACGGGACCGCCGACCTCGCCGCCGACTGGGCCGACACGGTCCTGCGCCACCGGGAGAACAACCGCGGCGCGCAGTGGCACGCGGGCGCGGAGAAGGCGACCGGCGACCTCCTTTTCTTCCTGCGCGCCGACGCCCAGCCGCCGGGCAACTGGCAGCAGGCGCTGGAGCACTTCTGGCTGACCACCGCCGTGGACAAGGTCGCGGCGGTCGGCTTCACCGTGGACTACGGCGCGACCGCCGGCCTGCGCCTCTCCCGCCGCCTGCAGACCCGCGGCCGCCTGGTCCTCCTGAAGGAGCGCATCCACGCCGCCGCCCGCCGCGTGCGCGCGCAGGGCCCGCTCGGCTACGCCCTCAAGCGCGTCTGGGGCGAGACGCGCTACCGGATGGGCGCCAAGCCCGAGGAGCTGTTCCCGCCGCACGCGTCGCGATGAAAGGCCGCGGCCCCGTCGTCCTGGTCACCGGCGGCAACCGCGGCATCGGCTTCGAGGCGAGCCGGGCGCTCGCCGCCAAAGGCGCCCGCGTCCTCCTCGGCTCGCGCAAGCACGCCGAAGGCGAGCGCGCCGCCAAGCTCCTCTCCAAGGTCGGCTCCGTCACCGCCGTCGCCTGCGACGTGGACTCGCCGGACTCGATCGCCGCTTTGAAGGCGCTCGTCGAGGGCGAGTTCGGCGCGCTCGACGTCCTCGTCAACAACGCCGGCATCTACACCCAGGACGGCGTCCTCAAGGCCTCCGAGTCCGAGGTCGCGCGCGTGCTCGGCACCAACGTGCAGGGCGTCTGGCGCCTGTGCCGCGCCTTCGTCCCCGCGATGGCCGCGCGCAAGAAGGGCCGCGTGGTCAACGTCTCGTCGGGCATGGGCGCGCTCTCGTCGATGAGCGCCGGCTCGGCCGCCTACCGCGTGTCGAAGGCCGCGCTGAACGCGCTGACCCTCACGCTCGCCGACGAGGTCCGCGACTCCGGCGTCACCGTGGTCTCGCTGTGCCCCGGCTGGGTCCGCACCGAGATGGGCGGCGCCAACGCGCCCCGCGACCCCGCCGACGCCGGCCGCGCCGTCGCCGACGCCGCGCTGTTCGACAACCGCACCGGCGCGTTCCTCCGCGACGGGAAACCCATCCCCTGGTAGGCCGCGCGCCGCCGCGGACTTATCCACGCCATCCACAGGCGAACTGGTGCCGGCACCAGTTCGTCGACGGGGATCACGGAACGACTGTTGGCGCCAACAGTCGGTTTCGGATCCGTAAGGCGCCGTCGAACGGAAGGGTCGGAGCCTTTGACGGTGCATGCTTACCGTCGGACGCGCTGAGCGCGGAGGCTATTCCGTCAGGAGGACCGGCACCGTCGGCGGCGGCGCGTCGGCGGGGAGTTTGTCGAAGAAGTCGTTGATGACCCTCTCGATCTCCGCGCAGTCCATCGTCGAGCACACCGCCACGCGCATCGCCTTGTTGTAGGGCAGGCCCTGGGTGTACCAGACGGTGATGCGGCGCATGTTCAGCGCGGCCTGGCGGTCGCCCAGGTGCTTGCGCTGGAGCGCGAAGTGCTGGAGCAAGGTCGCCTTGCGCTCGACGACCGACGGCACGTAGGGGTTCTCGCGGGCGCCGTTCAGGCCTTCCTCCAGGTTCTTGTAGATCCAGGGGTTGCCCAGGCCGCCGCGGCCGATCATGATGCCGTCGACTCCCGCGACCTCGAACAGGCGCTTGGCGTCGGCGGCCTTCAGCACGTCGCCGTTGCCGATGACGGGGATCTTCACGGCGCGCTTGACCTTGCCGATGGCCTCGTAGTCGGCGACGCCCGCGTACTGCTGGGCCTGGGTGCGGCCGTGGACGGTGACGGCGTCCAGGCCCGCGGCCTCGGCGCGGCGCGCCATCTCGGCGGCCTCGTTCCCCGACGGGTCCTGGAAGCCTTTGCGCATCTTCACGGTCACGGGGACGGTCTTCACGGCGTCGCGGACCGCGCGGAACACCTTCTCGGCGAGGTCGGGGTTCTTGAGCAGGGCGGAGCCCTCGCCGTTGGAGACGACCTTCTTCACCGGACAGCCCAGGTTCATGTCGATCAGGTCGAAGCCGAGCTCGACGAGGATGGACGCGGCCTCGGCCATCATGCCGGGGTCGCAGCCGATCAGCTGGGCGCCGAGCGGCTTGTCCTCGGCGGCGCTGACGAGCATGCGCCGGGTCTTCGCGTTCTCGCGCGTCAGCGACTGCGCGGAGACCATCTCGAGGAAGCAGAAGCCGAGGCCCCGCTCGCGCGCGACCAGCCGGAAGGGCAGGTCGGAGCAGGAGGCGAGCGGGGACTGGACGATCCTCGACGGGAGGGTGAGGGAGCCGATCTTCAGGCTCATCGACGGCATTCTAGCAGTTCAGGCGGCGGGGCCGGCCGGGGACGCGGCGGGCAGGTCGAGGGCGAACACGGTGCGGCCGGGCGCGGTCTCGACGGTCAGCGTCCCGTCGTGGCGCTCGGCGATGTCGCGCGAGATGGACAGGCCC
>JACQBB010000190.1 GCA_016194625.1 Elusimicrobiota bacterium
CCCTGCTGGCCTGGCGGCTGGCGCCGCACCTGCGCGAGGCCCGGTCCGTCCTGCGTCGGCACCTGATCATCCCTTACGCCTGCGTGGCCCTGGGCTTCGCGGGCCTGTACTTCGCCAAGATCATCCCTCCGGTCCCGCTGTCGCTGTCCGAGATCGGCGTCTATCACGAGGTCCGCCGCGACGGCGACGCCTTCGTGCTGACGCGGACGCGCTCGAAGTGGCGCTTCTGGGAGCGCGGCGACCAGACCTTCCTGGCCCGCCCGGGCGACAAGGCGTACTGCTACGTGAGCGTGTTCTCCCCCACGCGCTTCTCCGAAAGGCTCCAGGTGCGCTGGCTGTACAAGGACCCGGTCGACGGCTGGGGCGAGGCGGACGCGATCCCGCTGGCCATCGTCGGCGGCCGCGACGGCGGCTGGCGCGGCTTCACGGTCAAGGCCAAGTGGAAGCCCGGCCGCTGGCGCGTGCGCGTGGAGACCTCGGACCGCCGCGAGCTCGGCCGCGTGGACCTGACCGTGGCGCCCGACGACTCCGCCGCTCCCCGCGTCCCGACCGAGCTGCGCCGCTAGCGGCGCAGGGACTTCTCCATCTCGGCGACGGCCAGCGTCGTCTTGAGGACCGCGTCGGGGTTCAGCGACAGGCTGTCGATGCCCTCGGAGACCAGGAAGCGCGCGAAGTCGGGATAGTCGCTGGGCGCCTGGCCGCAGATTCCGATCTTGCGCCCGGCCGCCTTCGCCGCGCGGATCACGGTCGAGACCATGCGCTTGACCGCGTCGTTGCGCTCGTCGAACACCGGCGCGACGATCTCGGAGTCGCGGTCCACGCCCAGCACGAGCTGGGTCAGGTCGTTGGAACCGATCGAGAAGCCGTCGAAGACCTCCGCGAACTCCGCGGCCAGGATCACGTTGCTGGGGATCTCGCACATCACGTACACCTCGAGCCCCCCCTCGCCGCGCTTCAGCCCGTGCGACGCCATCTCGGCCAGCACCGCCCGGCCCTCGGCGATCGTGCGGCAGAACGGGATCATCAGCTTCAGGTTCTTGAGGCCCATCTCCTCGCGCACGCGCCGCACCGCCCGGCACTCCAGCGCGAAGCCCTCGCGGTAGCGCGGATGCGCGTAGCGCGAGGCCCCGCGGAAGCCGATCATCGGGTTCTCCTCGACCGGCTCGAACGCGCGCCCGCCGAGCAGGTTCGCGTACTCGTTGGTCTTGAAGTCCGACAGGCGCAGGATGACCTCCTTCGGGAAGAACGCCGCGGCCAGCATCGCCACGCCCTGCGCGAGCTTGTCCACGAAGTAGTCGGGCGGGGCGGCGTAGCCCTTGGTCAGCTCGGCGATCTCGCGCGCCTCGGCGGCGTCGGCGATGAGCTCGGGGTGGACCAGCGCCATCGGGTGCACCCGCACCCAGTCGGTGATCACGAACTCCATGCGCGCCAGCCCCACGCCGTCGTTGGGGAGGAAGGACAGGCCGAACGCGGACTCCGGGTCCGCCACGTTGAGCATGATCCGCGTGCGCGTCTTGGGCAGCGCGGCCAGGTCGTAGCGCTCCACCGCGAAGTCGAGCAATCCCGCGTACGCGCGGCCGGTCTCGCCTTCCGAGCAGCAGACGGTGACCTCCTGGCCGTCCTTCAGGAGCGTCGTGGCGTTCCCCGCGCCGACCACCGCGGGAAGGCCGAGCTCGCGGCTCACGATGGCCGCGTGACAGGTGCGGCCGCCGCGGTCGGTGATCACCGCCGCCGCCTTCTTCATGATCGGCTCCCAGTCCGGGTCGGTCTTCTCGGCGACCAGGATCTCGCCGTCCTGGAACTCCGCCAGCAGGCGCGCGTCGCGCACCACGCGGACCTTGCCCTTCCCGATGCGGTCGCCGACCGCGCGGCCGGTGACCAGCACGGAGCCCTTCCCTTTGAGACGGTACGTCTCCAGGATATGCGTCTCCTTGCGCGACTCGACGGTCTCGGGACGCGCCTGGACCAGGAACAGCTCCTTGGTGAGCCCGTCCTTGGCCCACTCCAGGTCCATCGGCGTCGGGCGGCCGGCCTTGGCCGAGTAGTGCTCCTCGACGGCGCACGCCCAGCGCGCGAGCGTCAGGACCTCCTCGTCGGTCAGCGCGAAGCGCGCGCGCAGGTCCGGCGGCGTGGACTCGGTGCGCACGCGGCGGCCGGCGCCCTCGGAGTAGACCAAGCGCAGGTCCTTGCCCCCCAGCGTGCGGCGCAGGATCGGGCGCGCGCCCGCCTTCAGCGCGGGCTTGAACACGGTCCACTCGTCGGTGTTCACCGTCCCCTGCACCACGCTCTCGCCCAAGCCGTAGGCGGCGCTGACGACCACCGCGTCGCGGAAGCCGCTCTCCGGGTCGAGCGTGAACATCACGCCGGCGCAGGCCAGGTCCGAGCGCACCATGCGCTGGACGCCGACCGACAGGCCCACGGACAGGTGGTCGAGCCCGCGCTCCGCGCGGTACGAGATCGCGCGGTCGGTGAACAGGGACGCGAAGCACAGGCGCACCTTCGCGAGCAGCTCGGCGCGGCCGCGCACGTTGAGGAAGGTCTCCTGCTGGCCGGCGAAGCTCGCCTCGGGCAGGTCCTCGGCGGTCGCCGACGAGCGCACCGCCACGTCCGGCGGCAGGCCTCCGGCGCGCAGGACGTCGTAGGCGCGCAGGACCTCGTCGGCGAGCGCCTTCGGCAGCTCGGCGGCGCGGATGGCCTCGCGCGCGGCGTGACCGCCGGCACGCGCACGCCCGCGCCGCCCAGGGACCGCAGCATCTCCCCGAGCGAGGCGTTCTTGCCGCCCACGAGAGGCACGTCCTCCAGCCCGACGTCCTTCAGCCAGACGACCCTGCGCGTCGCGACGGTCATGGCGTCCTCCCGCACGGCTTCCTCTCCGGATAAGGCCGCAACGACCCGTCCAAAGGGCCCCGGGAGAGCGGACCGAAGGGCCTAAAAATAACCGGGACTTTCGGCCCATTTCCGCTTGCAACCCGGAAAAGAGTTTCGCAGGATGGCCTTACCTGGAGGTGTACATGCTGAAGAAAGCCGCCTTGCCCCTCGCCGCCGCCGCGCTGATGTCGCTGATCGCCGCGTCGCCGCGCCCCGTCCACCGCGATTCGTTCCTCCCGCCGAACGACCTGAAGATCCCCATCTCCGCGCTGGGGAACAAAGGCATCTCGCGCGCCGAGTACGACGCCGTGATGGACCGCATCCAAGCCCTCTACGAGCCGATCGTCGCGGCCCGCGGAGGCCACCTGGTCATCAACCGCCTGTGGGACGACGAGACCGTCAACGCGTCCGCCCAGCAGGACGGCGACCAGTGGATCATCAACATGTACGGCGGCCTGGCCCGCCACCCCGCCATCACGCAGGACGGCATGGCGTTGGTGGCCTGCCACGAGCTCGGCCATCACCTGGGCGGCGCCCCGAAGTACGGCGGCAACGACTGGGCGTCCAACGAGGGCGAGGCGGACTACTACGCCAACGCCAAGTGCCTGCACCGCATGTTCGCCGACACGGCCTCGGCCGCGTTCTCCCGCGCGGCGACCAACGACGAGCTGGCGCGCAAGGCGTGCGCGAAGGCCTACGCGTCCACCGGCGAGCGCAAGTTGTGCGAGCGCTCGGCCGCGGCCGGCATGTCGGTGACCGAGCTGTTCCGGGCCCTGCGCTCCGAGGATCCGCAGCCGCGCTACGACACGCCCGACCCGAAGGTCGTCAAGCGCATGTACGACGGCCACCCCGCGACGCAGTGCCGCCTGGACACCTACTTCCAGGGGTCGCTGTGCTCCGTGCCCTACACGCAGGACGTCAGCGAGACCGACCCGACGGTCGGCGCGTGCACCCGCTCGGCGGGCTTCACGCAGGGCATCCGCCCGCGCTGCTGGTACCTGCCGCCCGCGGGCCGCGACCTGACCCCGGCGGAGGTCGCCCTGGAGAAGGCCCCGGCCTCGCACGAGGTGAAGTCCCAGACGCTGACGGCTCTCAAGAGCGTCGACGTCTTCACGGGCCTCTGAGCCGTTCCTGAGATCGAAGGCCCCTCGGCGGGAGACCGCCGGGGGGCCTTCTTATTTCCGGCATCAGCCGTCAGAAGCGGGTCTTCAGGCCGACCGCGACGCCGCGCGGCGTCAGAGACAGGAGGAGGGGCGTCCTCAGGCGCCGCGCGAGCAGGCCGCTCGCCACGCCCACGGCGGCGCCGCCGAGCGTGTCGCTGGGCCAATGCGCGCGGTAGCGCACGCGCGCGGCCATGTCGAAGACGGGGAGCGCGGCCAGCGCCCAGACCGCGGGATGGTCGCCCATGTACTCGGCGATCGGCGGCGTGACCAGCGCGGCGATCCCGGACACGTCGCCGCTCGGGAAGCTCTGGTGCGACGGCCCCGCGAACCAGCGGTCCCGCGAGTCCAGCTCCGACGGACGCTCGCGCTGGAAGGTCTTCTTGAGGCCCAGCGTCGCGACGCCCGAGAACGCCGCCGCGTCCACGCTCTGCCACAGCGTGCGGCCGGCGCGGGAGTCCCCGCCCTCCCACAGCGCGCCCGCCGCCGTGGCGGCGACGAGGGCGCCCGGCAGCCAGGGACTCGGCGCCCAGGACCACACGCCCGACTTGTCGCCGGAGCCCCTGCAATCCAGCCCGTTCACGCAAGACGCCGCGGACGGGAGCGCGCACGACAGGAGCAGGGCGAGAAGGAAGAGGGTCCGCACCGCGACACGATAGCGGATTATGAGCGGTCGCGACAGTAGGACGGCCTCAGCGCGCGGCGGTCTGGAGCCCGGCGCCGGCGGTCTTGGCGGCCTCGACGGCGAACGCGGCGGCGAGCCGCGCGAACGGCACCGAGTGGCTCGCGTCGCCGCCCGAGTGGGCCAGGTCGTCGTGGTCGGTGTGGATGTTGTGGTTCATGCCCTCGAACGAGGCTTCGAAGGCGATCGCGGCGGGCACGCCCGCCTTGTTCCAGGAGGCGTGGTCGGAGCAGCCGTAGCCGCACTCGGTCATGCCGCGCTTGACGCCCAGGTACCGGTCGATGAGGGCGGCCAGGAAGTCGTTGAGGGCCGGGTCGGTGTAGTCGGAGAGCAGGAAGATCTCCTCGTCGGAGCCCTTGAA
>JACQBB010000191.1 GCA_016194625.1 Elusimicrobiota bacterium
GGACGCGGCGGGCGCGGGAGCGGCCAGGAACGCGGGGGCGAGCGCCGAGGTCAACGACGCCGCGGGCGCGCTCAGCGCCGGCGCGTCGGCGAGCAGCGGGCGCGCCGCGAGAGCGGCGTGCGCGCGCGGGGACGCGAGCGTCAGGAGGATGCCGAGGGCGGCGATCACGCACCGATTCTAGGATGCCTGGGAGGCGCGGTGCGTGCCGAAGGTCCTAGGGCGGGGCCGGGAAAAGGTCCCAGGCCGCCGGAGGGCCGTCAGAGGTTCAGCAAGGCGAGGACGGTCTCGCCGTCCGACACGCGGCCGCGCGGCAGGCTCGAGCCCGGCGGCGTGTACGGGCGCGTCGGGGTGACGCCCGGCGTGAAGCGGCGGATGACGCGGTCGTCCATCACGCCGATGTAGGAGGTCAGCCCGAGCTTCGCCGCCTCGGCCACGTCGTCCTGCGAGAACAGGCGCGTCTGCGGGCCCGCGTCGGGATGCGTGTGGAAGATCGCGACGAGGCGCGCGCCGGCGGGCACCTCCACGGCGAAGCGGATGTGGCCCTCGTCGCCGTTCGACACCGGCTCGGTGCGGTAGAAGGAGCCGTCCTTGGCGACGACGGCGCCGCCGTTCTCGTAGCGGCCGCTGCGCGCCATCGCGATCCGCAGTCCCGCGACGGCGGCCTGCTCGGCGCTGGCGTAGGCCTCCGACTCCACGACCGCGCTCACCGGAGGCGGGGCGGCGGATGCCAGGACGGGCGCGAGGAGGAGCAGGGCCGCGAGGGTTCGGTCCATGCTCCCAGGATAGCCGGCGCGGCGTCCGGCCGCCTGAGGCGGAAGGCCCGGGCCCGGGGACCGAAAGTCCCCCCCGGCGCGCGATTTGCTAGGATTCGGGCCGTGAAGCTCGTGACCTTCGAGGTCGGGACGGCCCTCGGTCCCGTCGAGCGGCTCGGCGCCGTCCGCGACGGCCGCGTCGTGGACCTGAGCCTCGCGGCGACCCTCCTTTATACGACCGAGCGCAAGGCGCGCCCCGCCGAGCGCGCGGCGTTCTTCGTGCCGCCGTGCCTGCTCGGACTCCTCGACGGCGGCGACGAGGCGATGGCCGAGGCGCGTCGCGCCTTGGACTCCGTCAAAGGCGAGCCGGCGGGCCCGCGCGGCGAGACCGTCGTCTGGAAGGAGTCGGCGGTGAGGCTGAAGGCCCCGCTCCCCCGGCCGCGGAGCCTGCGCGACTTCTTCGCGTTCGAGGACCACGCCAAGGCCGGCGCCGCGCGCCGCGGCGAGCCGATGCAGAAGGAGTGGTACGACCAGCCCGTGTACTACAAGGGCAACCCGCGCGAGGTCTACGGCCCCGGCGACGCGCTGCCCTGGCCGGCGTTCACGCGCAAGCTGGATTTCGAGTTCGAGGTCGCCGCCGTCGTCGGCCGCGAAGGCCGCGACGTCGCCGTCGCCGACGCGCCGAAGCACATCGCCGGCTACATGGTGATGAACGACTGCTCGGCGCGTGATATACAGAAGAACGAGATGGTCTGCCGCATGGGCCCCGCGAAGGGCAAGGACTTCGCGACCGCGCTGGGCCCGTGGTTCGTCACCGCCGACGAGTGGGACGGGCGCATCCCGGAGCTGGCGGTGCGCGTCAACGGCGCCGAGTGGAGCCGTTCCGGCGGCGTGCAGCCGTACTGGACCTTCCCCGTCATGCTCTCGCACGCGTCGCAGAGCGAGACCCTGAAGCCCGGCGACCTGCTCGGCTCGGGCACTTATTTCAAAGGCTGCGGCCTGGACCAGGACCGCTGGATCCAGCCGGGCGATACGCTGGAGCTGGACGCGGGGCCGTTGGGCACGCTCAAGAACACGGTCGGCAAGCCCGCCGGCTCGGTCCGCCTCAGATACAACCGCGACGGGAGCCATCAGACATGAGCGTCATCCTGACCCGCGGCCGCGTGCCGCGCACCCCTCACACCGAGCACTACTCCGAGCCCGGCGTCCTGGCGCTGGAGGAGATCCACGGCGCCGCGGGCTTCTCCGGCGACTGGTCGCGCAAGTACCACTACCGCAAGTACCCGACCCAGCAGGTCCGCGAGCCCTACCGCCTCCCCCTCGACCTGCGCCCGATGCCGCTGGCGCCCCAGCCGCTGCAGCCGTGGCACCTGCGCACCGGCCGCATCAAGCCGCACGGCGACGTGGTCACCGGGCGCGTGCCGCTGGTGTACGGGACGACGACGACGGTGTCGGCGACGCGCTTCGAGCGCTCCTGCCCCGCCGACCGCTTCTTCCGCAACGGCGACGCGCACGAGCTGTGGTTCGTGCAGGAAGGCCGCGGCCTGCTCGCCTCCGAGTACGGCGTCCTGCCGTTCCGTCCCGGCCATTACGTGCTCGTCCCGAAAGGCACCACCTACCGCGTCGAGCTGGAGAGCGAGGACTGCTGGCTGCTGATGGTCGAGTCGCGCTTCCCGATCGGCTTCGCGCCGCACTACCTGAACAAGTCCGGCCAGGCCAACCTGACCGCCCCGGTCGTGGAGACCGAGCTGGACTTCCCCGAGTTCCGCCCCCCGCGCGACGAGGAGGGCGAGTTCCGCGTGTGGACCAAGCACGGCGGCGGCTTCGTCACCGAGATGTACCTGGGCCACCACCCGTTCGACCTGATCGGCTGGGAGGGCGCGCTGTACCCGTACGCGTTCCACACCGACGACCACCATCCGCTGGCCAAGCAGACCCACACCGCCCCCCCCACGCGCCAGACCTGGGAGTCCGGCTCGGCCCCGCACTCGGGCTTCGCGGTGTGCACGTTCAAGGGCCAGATCGAAGGCTGGCATCCGCGCGACATCCCCGCGCCCTACGCCCACTTCAACGCCGACTCCGACGAGGTGATGTTCTTCTCGAACACCTCCTACGGCGCGCGCAAAGGAGCCGTCGAGCCGGGCTCGTTCACCTTCCACCCCGGCTCCCTGCCGCACTCGCCGCACGGCATGGCCGCCAAGCGCTCGATCGAGGAGCGCGGCACGCTCTCCGACTACCTGGCGGTGATGCTGGACACCTTCTTCGAGCCCCTGCAGGTCGCCAAGCAGGCGCTGGGCATCGCCGAGAAGGACTACCCGCTGAGCTGGAACAAAGACACGCAGGGCCTCGCCATCGACTGATGGACCTCGATCCGGAATCCCTCGAGGTCCGCGCGCGCTACCTGCTGCTGATCGGGACCATCCAGCCCCGGCCGATCGCCTGGGTGTCCACGGTCTCCGAAGGCGGCGAGACGAACCTGGCCCCGTTCAGCTTCTTCACCGGCATCGCGGCCAACCCGATGACGCTGTGCTTCGCGCCGGTCAACGACCGCCACGGCAGGAAGAAGGACACCTTGCTCAACGTCGAGGCGACGAAGGAGTTCGTCGTGAACTTCGCGACCGAGGCCAACGCCGCGAAGATGAACCAGACCTCGGCGCCGTACCCGCGCGGCGTCAGCGAGTTCGAGAAGGCGGGCCTGACCCCGCTGCCGTCGGTCAAGGTGAAGCCGCCGCGCGTCGCCGAGAGCCCGGCGGCGTTCGAGTGCGAGCTGCTCCAGATCGTGCGCCTGGGCGAGGGCCCGCTCGCCGGCAACCTCGTCATCGGCAAGGTCGCCCGCATCCACATGGACGAGAAGCTCTACAACGGCGGGCATCCCCGCCATCAGGACCTGAAGGCCATCGGCCGCATGGAAGGCGCCTGGTACACCCGCACCTCGGACGCCTTCGAACTTCCGCGCCCGGAGACCGCATGAAAAAGCAGCCCTTCCACAACTTCGTCGTCGACCACATGACCTTCCTGGTCGAGCCCGACCTGTACAAGACCACCTACGCGCTGTTCCGGATCGTCTTCGGAGTGTCGCGCAAGGACCTGATCTACGAGAAGCGCTCGAACTGGCCCGGCCAGGAAAAGCCCTCCTCGATGACCTTCGCCTCGCGCCTCGGCGTGGAGACGGACGCGCGCGTGCCCTCGCAGACCATCGTCGCCGTCGTCCAGCCGACCGAGCCGAAGGCGCAGTCGTCGCACGTGCGCACGATGCTCAAGAACCGCGGCGGCGGCTGCGCGTGGCAGCACATCGCGCTGCGCACGCCCGACCTGCTCGGCTTCCACCGCTTCTGCGTGGAGCGCGGCGTGAACTTCATCACGCCCATCCTGAAGGACGCCGAGGAGGACCTGATCCAGGTGTTCTCCGGCGAGTGGATGGTCCCCGGCGGGCGCCCGACGGCGACCTTCTTCGAGTTCGTCCAGCGCGACCCCAGCGCGGAGCTCCTGAAGCAGCTGGAGACCGCCTCCAACCGGGAAGCCTGGTTCCGCGACAAGACCTTCCTCGGCCTGTACGGCGAGAAGGAGAACGAGTACAAGAAGGGCAAGGTGAC
>JACQBB010000163.1 GCA_016194625.1 Elusimicrobiota bacterium
GAGGACGGCGGCGAGCATGGCCTTCTCGTCGTCGCGCAGGAACGCCTCGACCGCGGCGACGGCGGCGGGGTCTCCGGCGGCGAGCGCCGGAACGGCGGCGCTCAGGGCCAAAAGTCCCGCGAGAACGGCTTGACGCATCATGGCATCAGTATAGACAGGGAATCGCGCCCGGGCCAGGCCTGTAGGGCCCAGGGGCGCCGGGGCCGATGGGCCTACGAATTGGTATCCTTATGAAACGATGAAAACGGGAATTTGGCTCCTCGCCGGCCTGCTCGCCGCGGCCGGCTGCGGCGGGGGCAAAGCGCGCCGGACGACCCCGCCTCCGCCCCCGGCGTCGCCGCTGGCGAAGGCGCTCATCCGCACGGCGAAGTCCTATCTGCCCGAGGAGGACTCGAAGCACCCGCTCCCCAAGGACTGCTCCGATTTCGTCGGCAAGGTCTTCGCGGCGAACAAGGTCTCCTTGCCGCGCAGCTCCGAGGCCATGGCCATCGAGGGCGAGGAGGTCGGCTCGTCGCGCGAACTGCGCATGGCGGACCTGGTCTTCTTTTCGGGCGCCAAGGGCGGGCGCAAGATCGGCCACGTGGCCATCTACGTCAACAACGGGATCTTCATCCACCAGGCCAACCCCGGCGAGGGCGTGCGCCAGGAAAGCCTGTACAGCGACTACTGGCGCAAGCACTTCCTGACGGGCCGCCGGATCGTCGACTGACTAGCGGTCGATCTTCAGGTCTTTGGGGCCGACGTACAGGGACTGGGGGCGGATGAGCCGGTCCTGCGCGTGCTGCTCCATCACGTGCGCGCACCAGCCGGCCGCGCGGCCGCAGGCGAACATCGAGACGAACTGGTCGGGCTGAAGGCCGATCGACTGCAGAACCAGCGCCGTGTAGAACTCGACGTTGGTCTTGAGGTTGCGGCCGGGCTTGAGCTCCTCGAGCACCTTGATCGCGGTCTTCTCGACGGCGCGGGCGAGGGAGTACAGCTTCGTGTTTTGGAGATGGGCGCCGGCCATCTCGGAGGCGGTCTTGGCGAGCACCTCGGCGCGCGGGTCGCGCACCTTGTACACGCGGTGGCCGAAGCCCATGATGCGCCGGCCTTCCCCGATCTCCTTGCGCAGCCAGGCCTCGGCCTTGGCCGCGGTCTTGATGTCCACGAGCATGTCGAGGACGGGGCCGGGCGCGCCGCCGTGCAGCGGGCCCTTCAGCGCGCCGACGGCGCCGGTGACGGCCGAGACCATGTCCGAGCGCGTGGAGGCGATGACGCGCGCGGTGAAGGTGGACGCGTTCATGCCGTGGTCGGAGACGGTGACCCAGTAGGTCTCCAGCGCCTTGGCGGCCATCGGGTCGGGCTCGACGCCGAAGGTCATGTAGAGGAAGTTCGCGGCCAGGCTCAGGTCGGAGCGCGGGGCGATCGGGTCCAGTCCCTGGCGCATGCGCGCGTGCGCGGCGATCACGGTCGGGAAGCGCGAGAGCAGGCGCTTGGCGAGCTGGAGGTCGCCGGCGGGGGAGATGTCGTTGGGGTTCGACACGTCGAGGGACAGCGTCGCGCAGGCCATGCGCAGCGCGTCGATCGGCGGCGCGTTGCGCGCGGTCTTGATGATCTCGAGCGTCTCGGGACGCAGGGCGCGGTAGCCGGCCAGCTCGCGCTGGAGCAGCGGCGCCTCTTCCTTGGAGGGCAAGGTGCCCGTCCACATCAGCATCGCCGCCTGCTCGATGGACACCTTGCCCGCGAACTCCTCCACGGGATAGCCGGCGATGATGAGCACTCCGTTCTGGCCGTCGACCATGCTGAGCTTGGTCTCGGTCGCGACGACACCTTCGAGTCCGGGCTTCACTGCGGAAGAGGGCATGAGGGTTCTCCTGTGTGTCGAACGATACAAATTCAGGGTCAGGCGTGAACTTATTTGACTTATTTCTCCGGCGTGAGGAAAGTCAAATAAGTTAAGGCCTGACCCTTAATCAAGCCGGTGTCGGAGCGTGGCCACGAACTCGGTCTCGCGGGGGGAGACGGCGGGCTGGGCGGCGTGGCGGGCGGCTTCGGCGTCGAAGGTCTTGAGGTCGAGCTTGTGCTCGGCCGATTCCTGGAGGAGGCGGGCTTCGTCGTCGGGGAGGAGGACGCGGTAGGCGTGCGCCTTGAGCCAGGCGGGAGGGAAGGCGGCGCGGCGGACGAAGACGAGGTCGAGGTCGTTCCAGGCGACGAGCGCCCAGTCGGACGGGGGCATATAGGCGATGTAGTAGGGCCGGCCGTCGGCGCCGGGCTTGTCGCGGCGGCCGAGCGCGGCGACCTCCACTCCGCGGGCGTCCAGGAAGGCGGTCCAGGACTTCGGCGACGCGAAGGCGTCCTGCGACTCCTTGTACATCGCGTGGAAGATGTAGCGGCCGTCGTAGAACACCGGGATCCGGTCGCCGAGCCGGTAGCCCAGGTAGCCGCCGTAGCCCCACGAGTGGAACAGCCGGCGGCCCGCCAGCGCGGGCTCCGACTCCAGGTAGTCGGCCAGGCGCCGGCCGGACACCGACTGCCACAGCGAGCCGGTCGCGAGCGGGAAGGTCGGCCAGACGAAGCGCGCGGCGTGCGCGGCGAGCAGGACGAAGACGGCGGCGGCGGCGCGGCGGCCGAAGCGGAGCTCGCGCTCGGTCGGCTGCAGCGCGAGCAGCGCCTCGAACAGCGCGGGGACGGCGGCGACGGCGAAGTAGGGCAGGTGCCGGACGTGCTGGGTCGAGGCCCAGCCGAAGTAGCCGGCGGAGAGCAGGACGCCGAAGTGCGTCCGGCGTCCGCGGGCGACGGCGCCCAGGACGGCGGCCGTCGTCAGGGCCAGCAGGAGCGCGTACGGCCAGACCCAGGGGTTCGTCAACTCGGGCGCGCGCCACTCCGCGATGAGGCGTTCGAGCAGGCCCAGGTCGCGCGCGTGCGACGCGAGCGCCGCGTACACGCCCGCGCCGCGCGGGTTGACGAGCGTGCCCGCCGCGCCGGCGAGCAGGAGCGCGCCGTACTCGCGCAGGCGCGAGCCCTTCCTCATCGACGGCAGGCGCCGCGCCCACAGCGACTCGAGCGCCTCGCCGGCGGCGAAGAAGCCGATCAACAGCAGGCCGTAGGCCAGCCCCAGGTGCAGGTTCGACCACAGCGCGAACAGGCCGAAGCAGGCGGCCGCGTGCGCGGGGCGGTACGGCCTCTTCTCGAGCCGGAGTTCGTCGAGCGCGTCGAGGAGGACCGCGAACAGCAGGACCGAGAAGCCGTCGGGCCGCGCGTCGGCCAGCGGCAGCAGCGCCGCGCCGAACAGCAGCGCCGCCGCGCCGCGCGCCCGCTCCGGGACCTCGCGCCGCGCCAGCATGCGCAGCACGCACCACAGCGCGCCCGCGAAGCACAGCGCGCGCACGGCGATCAGCCCCGCGGGGCCGGCCGCCGCGTGCGCCCCGTACAGGAACAGCTCGGACAGCCACTCGAAGTCGATCCAGGGCGCGCCGGCCAGCGTCCACGACAGGAAGTCGGCCCGGGGCAGCGCGCGGTGCGCGAGCATCCAGCGCGCGGCGCTGAAATGCCACCACAGGTCGGGGTTGACGACGGCGCCGAGGACGAACGGCGCGCCGGCCAGCGCCAGGCCGGCGAGGAGGGCGGCGCGGCCGCCGCTCAGGCGCCTTCGGGCCACACGCGCTCCAGCTCCTCGTCGTCGAAGCCGAAATGGTGCGCGAGCTCGTGGCGCAGCGTGAGGCGGATCTCCTTCTGGAGGCCGCTCAGGCTCTCGACCGACTCCTCGATCGCGTCCTGGTACAGATAGACCTTCGCGGGCAGGGAGCCGTGAGCGTCGTTCGAGAGCATCTCCTCGCGCGTGGGGCCGTCGTACAGCCCCATCAGCTCGTCGGGCTCCTCCATGTCCTCGGCCTCGATCCCGGGCTCGGCCTTCGTCTCGATGGACACGTTCACCAGCAGGTCGCGCAGAGGCTTGGGGATGGCGGCCAGCTCGGCCTCGGCCATCAGGCGGAACTTGGCCGGCGTCACGTGGACGTCGCTCACGCGATCGCTCCGGCCTTCTTGAGCATGTCGAGTCCGGCGGCGTTGGCCTCGCGCACGACGGCCTTCTCGTCGGCGTTGACCAGCTTGCCGTCCTCCACGACCACGCGCCCGTCCACGATCGTCCACTTGGTCCGGTGCGAGGCGCCGCAGAACAGCAGGCTCGCGACGGGGTCGCCGGCCGATCCCGCGTAGTCGATGCGGTCCACGTCGAAGACGGCGAGGTCCGCGGCCTTGCCCGGCGCGATCTGCCCGATGTCGTCGCGCCCGACCACGGCGGCGCCGCCGCGGGTGGCCATGCGCAGGACGTCGCGCGCCGGCATCGACGACACGCCGGACTTCACGCGGTGCACCAGCAGGGCCTGACGCGCCTCGGCCAGCATGTCGGAGGTGTCGTTGGACGCGGAGCCGTCGACCGCGAGGGCGACCGGGACGCCCGCGTCGAGGTAATCGCGCACCGGAGGGACGCCGGAGCCGAGCCGGAGATTGGACGACGGGCAATGCGCGACGCCCACCTTGGCTTTTGCCAATCGCTTGATTTCGTCCGGACTCACGTGCACCATGTGGGCGAACCAGACGTTCGAATCGAGCCAACCCAACGACTCGACGAAATCGATGGGGCGCTGCCCATAGCGTTCGATGCAATAAGCCTCTTCATCGAGCGTTTCGCACAGATGCGTGTGCATCCTCACGCCCCACTTCTTGGCCTGGGCCGCCGTCTCCTTCATGAGCTCCGGCGAGACCGAGAACGGCGCGCACGGCGCCAGGCCGACGCGGCACATCGAGTACTGCGACGGGTCGTGGAACTCCTTCACGAGACGCTCGCCGTCGCGCAGGATCTCCTCCTCGGCCTGCGTGCAGTCGTCGGGCGGCAGGCCGCCCTTCGACGAGCCGACGGACATGGAGCCGCGCGTCGGGTGGAAGCGGATGCCCAGCGCCCGCGCCGCGTGGATCTGCGCGTCCACCAGCCCGGTGAGGCCGCGCGGATAGAGATAGGTGTGGTCGGTCGAGGTCGTGCAGCCGGTCAGCAGCAGCTCGCCCAGGCCCACGCGCGCGCCCGCGGCCGCGTACTCCGGCGTGAGGTGGCGCCACACGGTGTAGTGGTAGGTCAGCCAGTCGAACAGCTTGGCGTCCTGCGCGGCGGGGGTGGCGCGCGTCAGCGCCTGGCAGAGGTGATGGTGCGTGTTGACCATCCCGGGGATGACCACGCAGCCGCGCGCGTCCAGCACCCGCGCGCCCGGCTCGTCGAGGTCCTTGCCCACCGACACGATGACGCGGCCGCGCACCAGGATGTCGGCGTCCTTGAGCTCCGTGCCCGCGTCGTCCATCGTCGCGACGCGCAGCGCGTTCTTGATGAGGAGGGGGGTCCTCATGGCCGTTGGAGTGTAGCAGGTTTTGGTAGATTATTCCCGCGTATGGAACCCCTCTCCGTCGCGGACTTGGCCGGCGACTTGCCCCGTCCCGGCGTGCTCTGCACGCTCGCCGAGGTCACCGGCTCCGCGCCCCAATCCCCCGGCGCCAAGATGTGGGTGTGGGCCGACGGCTTCCAAGGGACGCTGGGCGGCGGGAAGTTCGAGGCGTCCGTGCTGGCCGACGCCCGGAGGATGCTGTCCGAGGGCGAGGACGGCGCGGCTTTGAAGGAATACGTGTTGTGCCGCGCGAACGGTCAGTGCTGCGGCGGTAAGACCAAGGTGCTGTTCGAGGTGTGTCCCCGCCGGAAAGCCGTCCATATCTTCGGAGCGGGTCACGTCAGCCGTTCCCTTTCCAGCGTGCTCGACGGATTGGACCTCGAAGTCGTCGTCTATGACGCTCGACCCGAATGGTCCGACAAGACCGCCTTCCCGGCTTCGGCCCACGTCCTGCGCGTGGACCCGCTCGCCATCGCCGCTTCCGCCAAGTTCTCCGCGACCGACGCCGTCGTCATCATGACCCACGACCACGACTTGGACCTGGCGCTGGTGGACGCCGTGCTCGACCGCCCCGTCGGCTTCATCGGCGTCATCGGCTCCGAGCACAAGGCGCGCGTGTTCCGCTCGCGCCTGCCCGCGCCGCGCCGCGCGCTGTGGGACGAGCGCGTGCAGTGCCCCATCGGCAGAAAGATCGCGTCCAAGCGCCCCAAGGCCATCGCCGTCGGCGTGGCGGCGTCGCTCCTGGATTGGTCGTGCCGGAAGGCCCCCGCCGTCCTGGCGGAGTCGCGATGAAGGGCGCCCGCGTCCTCCTGCTGGCCGCCGGGAACGGCAAACGCGCCGGCGGGCCGAAAGCCTGGAAGGAATTCGCGGGGAAGCCTTTGCTCCAGGACCACGTCGAGTTCTTCTCGCGACGCCTCGGCGCGACCGCGCTGTCCGTCGCGATACAGCCGTCGTGGGCCGAGAGATGCCGTTCCCTGTCGCCCGACGTTCGCTGGGTCCCGGCGAATTCCGACGCTCCGCCGATGGATTCGTTGCAACGGCTCATCAAGGACTCACCCTCCGCGCGTTCGTTCATCCTCCACGTCGACATGCCCGTCTTCGACGTGTCCGTCTACGAGACGCTGTGGGCCGCCGAAGGCGACGCCGTCGTGCCCGTCTTCGACGGCCGCCGCGGCCATCCGGTCCTCCTATCGCCGAAGGCCTTGAACGAGGTCTCCCGTTTGGATCCGTCCACGTCCCGCCTGGACGTGTGGCTCCACGAGAACCACGTCCACGAAGTGTCCGTGCCGACGGACATCATCTTCAAGAATCTGAATGGGAAGACCGCGTGATCGACCTCGCCATCCGCGGTCGCCGTATCTTGACCGACGACGGGTTCGCTCACGGCGCCGTTCTCATCCAGGAAGGCCGTATCTCGGCCGTCGCGGGACCTAACGACATACCTGACGGCGTTCCCATCCGCGAGGCCGGCGACCTGGCCGTGATCCCGGCTTTCGTCGACACGCACGTCCACGTCAACGAGCCCGGCCGCAC
>JACQBB010000164.1 GCA_016194625.1 Elusimicrobiota bacterium
TCCAAGGGACGCTCGGCGGCGGCAAGTTCGAACAGTCCGTCCTGGCCGACGCGCGCCGTCTTCTGGCGGACGGGAAGGACGGCGCCACCTTGAAGGATTACGTGTTGTGCCGCGCGAACGGTCAGTGCTGCGGCGGAAAGACCAAAGTCTTGTTCGAGACGTGCCCCCGCCGGAAAGCCGTCCATATATTCGGAGCCGGTCACGTCGGTCGAGCCGTGGCGTCGGTGCTGGACGGACTCGACCTCGAGGTGGCGGTCTATGACGCGCGCCCCGAATGGGCCGACCAGACCGCCTTCCCGGCTTCGACCCACGTGCTGCGCGTCGACCCGCGGACGGTCGTCCCGGCCGCGAAGTACTCCGAGTCCGACGCGATCGTCGTGATGACCCACGACCACGACCTCGACCTGGCCCTGATCGACGCGCTCCTCGACAAGCCCGTCGGCTTCCTGGGCGTCATCGGCTCCGAGCACAAGGCCCGCGTGTTCCGCGCGCGCTTGCCCGCGCCGCGGCGCGCGCTGTGGGACGAGCGCGTGCAGTGCCCGATCGGCCGCAAGCTCCCGTCCAAGCGCCCCAAGGCCATCGCCGTCGGCGTGGCGGCGTCCCTGCTCGAGCACTTCGTGTACCGCCGCGCCCCGGCCGCGCCGGCGCTCGCGCGATGAAGGGCGCGCGCGTCCTCCTGCTGGCCGCCGGAAACGGCAAACGCGCCGGCGGGCCGAAGGCCTGGAAGGAGTTCGCGGGGAAACCGCTCCTGCAGGACCATGTGGAGTTCTTCTCGCGACGGTTGGGTCCCGGAGCGTTGTCGGTGGCCATCCAGCCGGAGTGGGCCGAGCGTTGTCGCGCCCTGTCGGGCGCGACGATCTGGGTCCCGGCGGATCCTGAAGCCGCCCCCATGGATTCGTTGCAAAGACTCATCAAGGATTCACCCTCCACGCGTTCGTTCGTCCTGCACGTGGACATGCCCGTCTTCGACGTCTCGGTCTACGAGACGCTTTGGGCCGCGGACGGCGACGCCGTCGTGCCCATCTTCGACGGCCATCGCGGCCACCCGGTCCTGTTATCGCCGAACGCTTTGAACGAGATCTCCCGATTGGATCCGTCGACGGCCCGCCTTGACGTGTGGCTGCGCGAGCGCCATTGCCTCGAGGTGCCGGTCCCGACCGACCTCATCTTCAAGAATCTGAATGGGAAGGACGCGTGATCGACCTCGCCATCCGCGGACGACGGATATATTCCAACGACGGGGTCGTTCCCGGCGCCGTTCTTATTCAGGAAGGTCGTATTTCAGCCGTTGTCGGACTTGACGACATACCCAACGGCGTGCCGGTGCGGGACGCGGGCGACCTGGCGGTGATCCCCGCTCTGGTGGACACGCACGTCCACGTCAACGAGCCTGGGCGCACGGAATGGGAGGGTTTCGTCACCGCCACTTCCGCCGCCGCCGCGGGCGGCGTCGGCACCATCGTGGACATGCCGCTGAACTGCTCGCCGGTCACCACCACGCGGGCGGCGCTCGAGACGAAGCTGGCGGCCGTCAAGGACGAGCTCGCCGTCGATTGCGCGTTCTGGGGCGGCCTGGTCCCCGGGAACCTGGAGGAGTTGGCCTCGCTCGCCGACGGCGGCGTGGTCGGCTTCAAGTGCTTCCTGACGCACTCGGGCCTGGACGAGTTCCCCAACGTGACGCGCGAAGACCTGGACGCCGCGATGCCCGTGATCCGCGACCTGGGCCTGCCGCTGATCGTCCACGCGGAGCTGGACCCGTGCGGGCCGTCCGCCGGGGACGCGCGCGACTACGCGACCTATCTCGCCTCGCGCCCCGGCGACATGGAGCTGCGCGCAATCCGCCTGCTGATCGAGCTGTGCCGCAAGCACCGCGCGCGCACGCACATCGTGCACCTGTCCTGCGCCGAGGCCCTGCCCGAGATCGAGAAGGCGAAGGCCGAGGGCCTGCCGCTGAGCGTGGAGACCTGCCCGCATTACCTGACCTTCGCCGCCGAGGAGGTCGAGCGCGGCGCCACGCAGTTCAAGTGCGCGCCGCCGATCCGCTCCGCCGAGAACCGCGAGGCGCTGTGGCGCGGCCTGGGGCGCGGCGTCATCGATTTCGTCGTGTCCGACCACTCGCCGTGCGTTCCGGAGCTCAAGAAGCTGGAGGCCGGCGACTTCCTGGGCGCGTGGGGCGGCATCTCCGGCCTGCAGTTCACCTTGCCCGCCGTCTGGGGCGGGGCCAAGCGCCGCGGCTTCGCGCTGGAGGACGTGGTGCGCTGGTGCTCCGTGAACACCGCCGCGTTCGCCGGTCTGACGCAGAAGGGCGGCCTGGCCAAGGGCAAGGACGCGGACGTCGTCATCATCGACGACGCCGGGCTGAGCGACGTCGCGCCCGCCGTCGTCCGCCATCGCCACAAGCTCACGCCGTACTCCGGACTGCGCCTTCCGGGGGTCGTGGAAGCGACTTTCGTGCGCGGACTGCCCGTCTTCGAGCATGAGCGCCCCGCCGCCGACGCCCGCGGCCGCGCGCTGTTGAAAAGGAGCCTGTCATGGACTTCACCCAGCTGATCGACCTGGCGGCCGCCCGCACCGGCGGCAAGGCCGTCGAGTGCAACGACCAGTTCTTCGCGCCGATGAGCAACCTGCTCAAGGCGGAGAAAGCCCTCTGGATCGCCGACAAGTACACGGACAGGGGGAAGTGGATGGACGGCTGGGAGACGCGCCGCCGCCGCACGCCCGGCTTCGACTGGTGCGTGATCGAGCTCGGCCTGCGCGGCGTGATCCGCGGCGTGAACGTCGACACCGCCTACTTCACCGGCAACTTCCCGTCGCACGCGAGCCTGGAGGCCCGCGACGGCTCCGGCCCGTGGGTCGAGATCCTGCCCAAGTCCGCGCTGAAGGGCGGCTGCGACAACCTGTTCGGGATATCCAGCGACCAGGCCTTCACCCATGTCCGATTGAACGTCTTCCCCGACGGCGGCGTCGCGCGCCTGCGCGTGTTCGGCGAGGTCATCCCCGACTGGGCCAAGAAGCCCAAGAAGACGCTCGTGGACCTGCTGGCCGTCGAGAACGGCGGCCTGCCCCTGCTGTCGAGCGACCAGTACTATTCGCACCCGCAGAACCTGACCATGCCCGGCCGCGCCAAGAACATGGGCGACGGCTGGGAGACCAAGCGCCGCCGCGGCCCCGGCCACGACTGGGTGATCCTGAAGCTGGGCGCGCCCGGCACGATCCGCCGGATCGAGGTGGACACCAACCACTTCAAGGGCAACTACCCCGACACCTGCATGATCGAGGGCGTGCACATGCCCGGCGCCACGCCCGAGCGCCTGAACGACGTGTTCACGAGCTGGGTGCCCCTCCCGCCTCCGACCAAGCGCACGGCGCACGCCGGCCCCGAGTTCCAGTACCCCGTCGCGGCCCACGGCCCCGTCACGCACGTGCGGCTGAACATCTACCCCGACGGCGGCTGTTCGCCGCCGCCGACTCCGCGTGGACGCCGACGAAGGAGAAGGACTGGCTGGAGGCCTTCTCCCACCACCCGCGCATCGGCGGCAAGGACGCCCTGCGCGAGAGGTTCGCGGCGACGAAGGACTGGTCGCGCGGCGAGCAGGCGTCGGTCGCCGGCGCGGACGAGGCGACGCTGGACGCGCTCGCGCGCGGCAACGCCGACTACGAGGCGAAGTTCGGCTTCATCTTCATCGTCTGCGCGACGGGGAAGACGGCCGCCGAGATGCTGGAGCTGCTGGACGCGCGCCTTCCCAACGACCGGCGCGCCGAACTGCTGAACGCCGCGCACGAGCAGGCCAAGATCACCAAGATCCGACTGGAGAAACTCCTCTCATGAGCCACCTGACCACCCACGTGCTGGACACCGCGCTCGGCCGCCCGGCGGCCGGAGTGCCGCTGCTGCTGGCCAAGTCGTCCGGGAAGGGCTGGACCGCCGTCGGCCGCGGCGTCACCGACGCCGACGGCCGCTGCAAGGGCCTGCTCAAGGGCGCGCTGAGGAAAGGCACCTACCGCCTGACCTTCGGCACCGCGGCGTATTTCAAGAAGACGCGGCAGGCCGGCTTCTATCCGTCCGTCTCCGTGGTCTTCGCGGTGCGCGACGCGCGCCACCACCACGTGCCCCTGCTGCTCAGCCCCTGGGGCTACTCGACCTACCGCGGCAGCTAGGCCGTCGTGGTCGGACCGCCGCCGATCGGCGGCGGCTCCTTGCCGGTCGGCGGGGCGGGCGGCGCCGGGGGCGCGGGCGGGAGCGGCTCGCCCTGGCCCGGCAGCAGCGAGTACAGCTCGCGGCCGAGGCCCCACAGCACCAGGCCGAAGCCCGCCGCGCCCATCACGCCGAACACGGGCGCAAGCCACGTGCCCGTCGTGGCCAAGGCCATGCCGGTCATCAGCGCCTGCAGGACGTAGCCCTTGCCCATCGTCGCCGGGCCCGCCATCGGCGAGCGGCCGGGCTTGAACACGGCGGTGTAGACCGCGGTCGCCACGCCGGTGACCGTCATCGCGCCGAGCGCGAGCGTCGTCAGCAGCGGCGGCGCGACGAAGCCGGCCGCCACGCCCAGGCTGATGCCCATCGCGGCGGCGACGGCGGGGAACGCGCCGACGATGCGGTCGGCGGAGGTGGTCGCCAAGTCCTTGAACTTGCCCTGGAACGCCGTGCGGCCCAGCGCCGCGGTGACGATCGCCGCCGACAGCGGCTGGATGCCCGCGCCGGTGCCGCCCATGAACGCCAGGTTGGTCACGTCGAAGATCATGTAGACGGCGGAGGCGCCGAGCGCGCCGTAGCGCAGCACGGAGCCGAAGATCTCGGCCGACGAGGCCTCGGAGCCGTCCTTCGGCCGCGCGGCGGCCATCCCGTAGATCGCGCCGGCGATGCCGCCGACGACGGCGGCGGCGGGGCGCAGGGCGGCCAGGATCGCGAGCGTGCCGCCCACCGACATCGTCACCGGCGCGGCGGCGGTCTGCGCGAGGGCGACGGCGGGGGTGAAGAGCATCAGCGCCAGCGCGAGCGCGATCTTCCAGCCGAGGGAGAGGCCGGCCGAGCGGCGCGCGGGCGTCGCGGCGGCGGGGACGGAGGCCGGCGCGGCCTTCGGCGCGGCGGCGACGGGGGCCAGCGGCTTCGGCGCGGAGGCGGAGCCGGCGACGGGATCGGACACGGACGCGGAGCGCGCGGCGGCGCCGTCGAAGGTCTTGTCGAGCTTCGCGCGGCTGGAGCGCCAGTCCACGGGTTCGACGGCGGGCTCGAACGACGAGAGCGGGACGAGGTTGCGGCCGCGCGGGCCGTCGTGGACCATCTGGTCGCCGGTGCCCAGGCGCGGGTCGCCGTACCAGCGCTCGCCGGGATGGATCGGCTCCTGCAGCGGCGTCGGCCCGTCGCCGGCGGCGGGCAAGCGGTTCGGCAGGGCGGCGGCCTTCGGCGCGGCGGCGAGCGGCGCGGCCGCGACGGCGGCCTTCGGCGCGGCGATCGAGGCGGCGGGGGCGGCGGTCAGGGCCGACGGGGCGAGGGCGGTCGGGAGCGCCGTCAGGCCGGCGGGAGCCACGCCGACGGACACGCGCGACACCGCGGCGGCGGCGGCGCCCGACGGGGCGGGCGCGACGCGGACGGCGGAGGCGGCCTCGGTGAACTGAGCGGCGGCGGGGACTGCGGCGAGCAGGGCCGCGGCGACGGCGCAGGCGGCGAAAAGTCGGGTACGCGTCATGATGGCTCCCTGGGCGGACGAAGCGCCCTCGACTATATCGTAAAGGAAACGCCGTTCCGGCGCGTGGGGCCGATGACCCCTTCCTCGGCGGTGAAGGACCTACTCCGGACCGGGTCCGGAGACCGGGGGCGGGTCAGGCGCGTCCTTCGGGGGGGAGCGGCACGGGCGTGCGGACCTGCGCCGCGAGGTACATCGCCTGGGCGCGGGAGATGAGGCGCCAGAAGCCGTCGCGCGACAGGCGCGCCGAGACCTCCGGGCGCTCCATGTCCTTGACGAACGCGTCGACGTAGTCGAGGCGGCGCTGCTCGAACAGGTCGCGCGGCCGCGCGCGGCCGGGCGCCTCGACGGGCTTCACTCTCATGCGGATAGGGTAGCCCCCGGCCGCCCGGACGCCCAGGAGCCTTGGACCCGGCGGCGGCTGGGTCTTAGGACCTCGCCTTGCGCCGCCGCCTCACTCGGGCGCGATGTCCGCGTCGAGGTCGCGGCGCCCGGTCGTCAGGCGCAGGGCCGGCCCGAGGCTCCAGTGGTCGTTGAAGACCGGGCCTTCGCCCACGTCGCCCAGCTTGCGGGGGACGCCGGAGAGCAGCCGTTTCGCGCCGGGCGGCCACGCGCGCGACTGCGCGGCGTGATGGGCGATGACCTTCCTCTCGAGGTCGTACGCGGCGATCCAATCACCCGCCGCGCACCAGTCGGTCCAGGTCAGGACCGCGATCAGCAGGGCGAACGCCGCGGTCCGCGTCCGGGGGCGGCCGCGGGTCGCCGCGAAGAGCGCGCCGGACCACAGGAGGCCGCAGGCCCACGCGCCCGCGCCGTTGACCCGGCTGTCCACGCCGAAGATCGGCGGCGCGTAGCCGTTGGAGACGGCGAACGGGAGGTAGGCCGCGACGAACCCGGCCGCGAACAGGACCGCGGCCGCGCGCCGGCTCTTTCCCGCGGGCTCGGCGGACCAGGAGTCCTTCAGCGTCAGGGTCGCGGCGGGGACGAACGCCGCGCCGAGCAAGAGCCAAGGCCAGGAGACGACCGTGAAGAACCACGGAGAGAGGCCGGGGCGAAGGAGCCGCCGCAGGGCGTGTACGCAGATGAGGGCGGCTTTGTTGGTCATGCAGCGCGCCGCGGAGGCGTACACCAAGAGGAAATGGCCGGGCGTCGGGCGCAGCATCCCCGCTTTCGGATTGCCCAAGGTGTGGAAGAAGCGGGCGGCTCCGGCCCATTGCCACCACAGTCCCGCGGCCAGCGGCAGCGCGAACACGGCCATCTCGGCGGTCGTGCGCCGCGCGGCGCGGGCGAAGCTCTCGCCGCGGGCGCGGTAGCGGACGAACAGCCCGCCGGCGAGGAGCAGCGGCAGGAACATCGTGGATTCGTACCAGAGGACGCTGCCCAGGTAGAGGAGCTGGCCGAAGGCGAGGTCCCGCGCCCGCCGCGTCCGCGTCCAGCGCTCGTGGAGCAGGAGGGACGCGAGGAGGAGGACTTGGGCGACCGGCTGGGGGGTGTCGTTGATCCAGATGTGGACGGGCGCGCGCCCCGGATAGAGGAGCGCGGTCGCCGCGGCGACCAAGGCCAGGCCGGAGTCCTCCAGCAGGGCTTCGAAGAGCAGGAACAGGAGCCAGGATTCCGCCAGCCCGGTCAGCGCGAGGAAGAGGTGGTACGGCCAGGGGGTCGTCCCCGCGACCGAGAACGCGAGCGGGTAGTAGAGGACCTGCGAGATCCGTCCCAGCGGGTACTCCGCGGCGAATATCCGGACTCGGTCGAGGAGACCGTCCGCGCGGGCGGCGAACTCGAGCCACTGCCAATCGTCGCTGTGGAACCCCAGACGCGGGACGAAGACCGCGAACGCGACGGCCTGCAGGAGCGCCAGAGCCAGGAACGGGCGCAGGCGCGCCGCCGGGGCCGTCGGGGCGGCGCTCAATGCCGGCGGCGTCCCTCGAGGATCTTGAGGAACGAGCGGGACGCGAACTCCGCCGGGGTGAGGCCCGTCGCGGCGGCCTCCTCGGCCGTGATCGCGCCGCAGTTGCGCGCGCGCAGGAAGTAATTGAGCAGGCCTTGGCCGGTCGCCGCGTCGTCGAACACGTCGCCGACGAGCGTCGCTTGAGCGGCCTTGTCGATGAAGTTCTTGAGGCGCGCGGTCGCCTGCGGCAGGCCGGCGATGAAGAACGCGTACACCGCCGCGTAGCGCGTCGGCAGCTGGGCGGGGTGCAGGTCCCAGCCCTGATAGAAGCCGTTCACCAGCGAGTGGGTCGCGTGGTCGTAGTGGAGCTTCCAGGCGCGGCGCACGGCCTCCACGTTCTCGCGGTCCTGCTCGGCGGACAGGTACTCGCCGGCCGCGGGCCGGTGCGGTCCGACGGGCATCACGTTGGTCGCGCCGTCGGACATCGTGACCCCGGTGCCCGCCAGCATGACCTGCATCACCGACTTGGCGAAGTCGCAGGACATGTGCGTCATGTGCTGGTGCGCCGCGGTGATGTTGCACGAGGCCGTGTAGTCGTAGGTGCCGAAGTGCGCGCCGGTGCAGCGCGCGCCCAGCGCGTCCGTCATCGCGCGCAGGGGCGAGGTCCCGTCTGCGGCCAGGATGGACTGCGGCGTCTCGACCATCAGCTCGACCTTGATCGAGCCGGGGGCGAGCTTCTTCTTCCGCTCGAACGCGTCGAGCATCTTGGCGAGCGCCGCGGCCTGGCCGGGATGGACGATCTTGGGCAGGGTCACGCAGAACCACGGCGGCAGCTTCCCCTTGGTCGAGCGGACCAAGGTCGTCAGGAACACGTCCATCGTGCGCGCGGAGCGCGCGGCCAGCTCGTTGGAGAACGGCTTGACGCGGATGCCGAGGAACGGCGGCAGCGTGCCGTCGGCCAGGCCCTTGGCGACCTCCTCGGCGGCGGAGACGGCGTGGCCGTCCTCCTCGGCGTCGGGGCGGTTGCCGTAGCCGTCCTCGAAGTCGATGCGGAAGTCCTCGACGGGCTCGCGCTTGAGCTTGTCGACCACGCGGTCGTAGACCTTGTGGGCGAGCGCCTCGTCCATGCCGACCGCGCGGGCGAGCGTCACCGCGTCGGCGCCGTAGCGCGACAGCGCGCGCAGGGCCAGCTCGCCCAGCTTCGGCGCGGAGTCGGACTTGAACAGGTGCGCGCCGCCGTACACGGTGTGCACCGGCTGGCGGCCGGCGAAATCGCCCGGGTAGCGCGCGTTGTAGGCGGCGTTCTTCTTGGCCAGCGCGGCCAGCACGGGCTTCAGGGTCTTCGGCTCGAGGGTGACCTGGGGCTTCATCAGCGGGCTCCTTCCAAGAAACGGCGCAGGATGTTGCGCGAGACCTTCAGGCGGTAGTCGCGCGTGGAACGGATGTCGTCGATCGGGGACACGTCCTTGTCGAGCAGGGCGGCGGCCTGCGCGGCGGCGGCGGCGTCCAGGCGGCGGCCGTGCAGGAAGGACTCGGCCGCGCGCAGTCTGCGCACCGTCGGGGCCAGCGAGCCGAAGGCGAGGCGCGCCTCGGACACCGTGCCGTCCTTGCGCACCCACAGGACCCCGGCGAACATCGTCTTGGAGATGGCCTGCGCGGCGCGCGTGCCGACCTTGCGCCAGGCGGCGGCCGAGGGCGGCGCGGGCGGGAACGGGAGCTCGACGCCGGCGATCAGCTCGCCGGGGCGCAGGTGCGTCTTCTTCACGCCCGCGAAGAGCTGGTCCACCGGCAGGACGCGCGTCCCGTCGGGGCCGACCGCGTGGACGAGGGCGGCGTACACCGAGAGCGGGGGGAAAGTGTCGCCGGCGGGGGAGGCGTTGGCCAGGTTGCCGCCGAGGGTGCCGCGGTTCTGGATCTGGGCCGCGCCGAC
>JACQBB010000165.1 GCA_016194625.1 Elusimicrobiota bacterium
CGTCGCGATGCCCTCGGTCAAGCTGGACGCCTCCCGCGAGAACCGCGCCAACCCGTTCCGGGCCTTGCTGCCGGACGGCGTGGCCCGCTTCGACGGCTCCGCTCCCGCCAAGTCCGAGAAGGACTCCGCGACCGAGCAGGAGCGCCTCAACCAGATCTTCGACGGCGAGGATCAGCCGGCCGAGCGGCCGACCGTCGAACTTCCGCGCCGGGCCCCCGTGACGCCCTCCCGCCGGCATTCGCTGCCGGAGTGGGACCTCGAGAACGAGCTGGGCCTGAGCTCGCACTAGCTCGCGGCGCCCGCCGCGCCTACCAGGAATACTTGACGGTGTAGGTCACGACGGCCTCGCCGTCCTTCTTGACCGGGACCTCGAACTCGATCGTCTGCGCGTCCTTCTTCGCGAACTTGGCCGAGGAGTCGACGATCTTCCAGTTCGTCCAGCGGTACAGGTGCTCGACGACGGTCACCGTCGCGTCGGCGTCCTTGTGGTTGCGCAGGCGCACCTCGAAGGTCTCCTCGAAACGGCGCTTGTTCAGGTCGGACGCGTAGTCGGTGCGCTTGCGCTCGCCGACCACGTCGAACGCCTCGCCCATCTTCACGCGGATCTTCTCGTCCTTGGGCGTGTGGTCGATCGAATCCTCGCCCGCGAACTGGAGCGAGCCCTCGTCGTCCTTCTTGTACACGCGCAGGCGGCCCTTCGGCAGGGGGATCCCCAGGCCGTCGGCCTTCTTGTTCTGGAACTCCAAGAAGACCGAGACCTTCTTGCCCGACGACAGCCCGTAGTTCGGGTCCCAGTAGCCCGAATCGCCGAAGCCCCACCACGACACTCCCTGCGCGCCGTCGTACACGTACCGCGCCAGCGTGTACAGGTGGTACTCGAAGAACGTCTTCTCCGTCATGTTCTCCTCGCGCAGCGCCGCCTTGGCCATCATGCCGCCCATCGCGTAGCCGCCGCGCATCGGCACCGGGGCGCGGTGCACGTCCCCGGCGACCAGCTTGAGCTTGGCGTCCTTGTAGGTGGCGCCCGAGTTGTTGGTCACCGTCGTCCACGCGTTGAGGTCGCCCTTCGCGTCGTCCTTGTCCACGACGAGCACGTAGTCGGCGCTCCAGCTCATCCCCGAGGTCAGATAGGAGATCTCGCCCTGATGCTCGCCGCCCTTAGAGGCGCTCAGCTTCCACACCAGCGTCGGCTTGGTCAGCAGGCCCTCGGGCAGCTCGGGCAGGACCGGCGAGCCCGGCGGGTTGATCAGGATCTTCCCGTTCGACTGCAGGACGCGGCCGCCGGCCGTCGAGAGCAGGGTCCCCTTGATCGTCTCGCGCTTGTCGCCGTCGCGGCCGGTCACGCGCTCCAGCTCGATCTCCTTGCCGAGATAGCGGTTCAGGATGCTGTCGGGGCTGGCCAGGTCGTAGCGGAAGTCCTGCTCCAAGACGGTGACCGCGTCCGGAGCGGTCAACGACTTGAAGTGGACGCTGGTCGGGTCGATCTGCGCGGCCACGTCCTCGACCTTCAGCTCGCTGACGCCGGACCTCAGGGCGAAGGGGCGGGTCTCCTTCACCAGGCCCAGGTTGGAGTTGTACACGGTCACTTCGGTGGCCGACGCGGCGGACGCGAGCGCGGCGGCGGCGAGGAACGACAGGGTCGTTTTCATGGGTGATCCTCCTGACCTTGCGACGCCCGCATCATAGGATAGTTCCCGGCCCTTGAAACCGAACAGACGTTCGACTATACTGAGGTCATGTTCGTCGCCGCCGAAGACTACGCCGACCAAGGCCTCAGCCTCGACGAGCGCCTCGTGCGCCGCCCCGCGGCGACCTTCTTCATGAAGGCGTCCGCGTCCTCCCCCGACGCCGGGATCGAGGAGGGCGACCTGCTGATCGTGGACCGCGGGGAGCCGCCGGTCCCCGGCAAGGTCGTCGTCGCCGTGGTCGCCGGCGAGCTGGCCGCGCGGCGCCTGCCGCCCGGCTGGCGCGAGGACGACGGGCTCGAGGTGTGGGGCGTCGTGACCTGGATCGCGCGCGCGCCGTAGAGCCATGGCCGTCTTCGCGCTCGTAGACTGCAACAACTTCTTCGTCTCCTGCGAGCGCGTCTTCCGTCCGGAGCTGGAAGGCCGCCCGGTCGTCGTCCTCTCCGGCAACGACGGCGTCGTGATCTCGCGCTCGGAGGAAGCCAAGGCGCTGGGGATCGGCATGGCGGTGCCCTTCCACGAGGTGCGCGCGCTCGCCGTCGAGCACCGGGTCGCGGCGCTGTCGGCCGATCACGAGCTGTACGTGGACATGTCGCGCCGCGTCGCCGAAGTCCTCCGGCGCCATTCGCCCGAGGTCGAGGGCTACTCGATCGACGAGTCGTTCCTGAGCATGCCGGACGACGGCTCGCTGCTGACGCGCGCCCGCGACCTGCGCGCCGAGGTCGGCCGCTGGACGGGCATCCCCGTCTCCGTCGGCCTGGGCCCGACGAAGGCGCTGGCCAAGCTCGCCTCCGACAAGTCCAAGAAGGCCGGCGGCGTGCTCTCCCTGCTCGACCCCGCCGTCCGCGCCGAGGCGCTGCGCGTCACGCCGGTCGAGCACGTGTGGGGCATCGCGAAGGCGTCGGCGGCCAAGCTCGCCGCCCATGGCGCGACGACCGCGGCGGACTTCGCGTCGCTGAGCGACGCCGTCCTGCAGGCCGCGCTCGGCGTCGGCGGCGTGCGCCTGGCCCAGGAGCTGCGCGGCGTCTCCTGCCTGACGCTGGCCCACGCCGCGCCCGAGCGTCAATCGGTGACCGTCTCGCGCACCTTCGGACGCCCGGTCGGCAGCCTCGCGGGCCTCGACTCCGCGCTCGCGTCGTTCGCGGCGCAGGCCGCCGAGCGCGCGCGGCGCCACGGCCTCAAGGCGGGCGCGGTGCGCGTGTTCGTCGGCTGGCGCGAGGAGGGCGGCCTCAAAGGCGACGACGCGGTCGTCCGCGTGCCGCCGACCGACGACACCGCGGCGATCACGCGCGCGGCCAAGGCGCTCGGCGAGCGCCTGTTCGTCGAGGGCCGCTCTCTGCGCAAGGCGGGCGTCGTGCTGGGCGCCTTGGAACGCGCCGACGACGCCCAAGGCGACTTCTTCGACGACGGGCGCGCGGAGCGCGCGCGCCGGCTGTCGAAGGCGGTGGACCGCCTCAACGCGTCGCTCGGGGCGGGGACCCTGCGCTACGGCGGGACGGCGGCCCCGAAGGAGTGGACGCCGAAGAGCGCGACGCGCTCGCCGCGCTGGACGACCGTCTGGTCGGAGCTCCCGAAAGTCGGAGCCTGACTCAGCGGACGCGTCCGCCGGAGAAGACCGGGTGCGGGCGGCGGCGGCCGAAGAGCAGGACCACGGCGGCCAGGATCAGGGAGCTCCCCAGACCCGCGAAGACCGCGACCTGAGCGTCCGCGCGAGCGACCCCCGCGGACGGACGCGCGTTCCTCGGCCCGACGACGGAGAAGGTGGCGTTCATGCACCTTCAGTGTAGCCGGACAAGCCGGCTCCGGCCACCAAACGATCGGCGAACTCGCGGCTAGAAGCGCGGGCCGGTGTAGCGCGCGGCGTGGGGCTCGTGGAAGGACTTGAGCAGGCGGCCTCCGGCCATCAAGAACAGGAAGCCGACGGCGGCCATCACGGCGACGAAGAGAGCCCCCTCGGCGGTGCCGCCCAAGGCGGCGTGTCCGGACTCAAGTCCGACGGCGGCGATCATGATGTTCATCTCTCGGTGTCTCCCGTCGCAGCAGCGACGCTCTCAGTCTAGCCGGGAGAGGTTACGGCGATATTGCGCCGCTCCGTCGGGAAAACGAGCGAGATTACCGCCGCGGCCTTCGCCGCCACGGCGAGGAACGGACCTGGCCGGGCATCGCGTCCTTCACCGCCTCGAAGTCGAGGCGGCCGAGGACGGGGTCCACGGAGAGCAGGCGGACCTTGAGCTTGGTCCCCAGCGGCGCCGAGCCGCCGCGCAGCAGGCCGATCGCGCCGGATTCGGGCAGGGCGACGAACAGTCCGGCGTTGGTCGCGTTGACGACGACGCCCGCGAACTCGGCGCCGACGCTGCGGCCGAGGAGCTGGACGCGCGCCAGGTCCACCGCCTTGCGTTCGGCCTCGGCGGCCAGGCGCTCGCGCTCCGAGCAGCGCCGCGCCAGCGACTCGAGGTCCACGCCCTCGGCGTGCGCGCGCGGCTTGCCCTTGAACAGACCCTTCAGCGCGCGGTGCACGAACAGGTCCGGGTAGCGGCGGATCGGCGAGGTGAAGTGGCAGTAGTCCTTCGAGGCCAGTCCGAAGTGGCCGCCCGGCTCCGGAGAGTACACCGCCAGCTTCAGGCTGCGGATGACCTGGATGTTCGCGGTCTCCTCGAACGGATGGCCCACGGCGGCCTGCAGCAGGCTCTGCAGTCCGCGGACCGGGTCCTTCACCGGCGAGACCTTCGCCCGGATGCCGAGCTTGGACAGCTCCTCCTGGAGCTCATCCAGGCGCGCGGGGTCGGGGACCTCGTGCAGGCGGCGCAGGAAGGACGTGCGGGACTTCGAGAGCGTGCGCGCGACCGCCTCGTTGGCGGCCAGCATGAACTCCTCGATGAGCCGGTGGCTGTCCAGGCGCGCGCGCTTGCTCACCGCGACCGGCGTCCCGTCCGGGGCGCACTCGACCTTGTACTCGGGCGAGTTCAGGTCCAGCGCGCCGCGCTTGAGGCGCATCGCGGTCAACGCCTTCGCCAGCGGCCCCATGCGCAGCAGGGCGGCGCGCACCTCGGGGACCACGCGCTCGACCTTCTGGCCGTCGAGCACGGCCTGGACCTCCTCGTAAGTGAAGCGGCGCCAGGAGCGGATCACGGTCTCCTCGACCTTCGCGCCGTGCGCCGTGCCGTCGCGGTCGAGCTCGATCCAGCAGGTCAGCGTGAGGCGCGGGACCTCGGGCCGCAGCGAGCACAGCGCGTCGGAGAGGTTCGGCGGCAGCATCGGGATGACGGTGCCCGGGAGATAGACCGAGGTGCCGCGCCGCACGGCCTCCTTGTCGAGCGCCGAGTCCTTGGTCACGTAATGCGCGACGTCCGCGATGTGGACGCCGAGGCGGAACCGGCCGCCCGGCAGGTCTTCCAGCGAGACCGCGTCGTCGAAATCCTTCGCGTCGGCGCCGTCGATGGTGAACAGGGGCAGGTCGAACAGCTCCGGACGCCCCGCCCAGTCGGCCGGCGACGGGTCGGCGGGCAGAGCCTTCGCCTGCTCGAGCGCGTCCTCCGGGAACTCGGTCGGGATGTCCCTGGACGCGACCACGGCCGCGCGCCGCGCCAGCGGGTCGCGCGGGTCGCCCAGGATCCTCTCGACGAGCCCGCCGGCGTTGCGGTCCTCGGTCGGCCAGCGCGTGATCCGCAGGGACGCCAGCGAGCGCTCGGTCAGGGTCACGCCCCGGGCGGCCTCCAGCACCTGCACGGCGTCGGACTCCGTCCCCCCCTCGGGGACCAGCGCCCAGAACTTCCCGGCGCGGCGCAGCTCTCCCACCACCACGGCCCGCGCCCGCTCGACGACGCGCACGATCTCGCCGGCGCGCTTGCCGCCGCGGTCGAAGAACACGCGCGCGGCGACGCGGTCGCCGTCCATCGCCAGGCGCAGGCTGGGGCCCTTCAGGTACACGTCGGGCTCGCCCTCGCGCTCCGAGATCAAGAACGCGAAGTGCCCGCGGTGCGAGATCTTCCCCTCGACCAGGCGCTCCGGTTTTCCGCTCACGCCCGATTATCGCACATCAGCCCGCGTCCGTCTGCCAGATCAGCACTTCCGCGCCTTCGGCCCCGGCGGTCCAGACCGGCGCCCCCGCCCGGAACAGGCGCGCCGCGTCGCCCGCGCGCAGCTCCCCCGCGCCGGCCAGGCTCCCCGCGCCCTTGCCGACGAACAGGTGCGCGTGCGACGCCTCGGGCACCTTCACCGTCTCGCCCGGGCGCAGGCGCCCCGCCCACAGCGTCGCGTCCTTCTGGCGGATGCGGATCGCGGCGACGTCGCCGCGGCCGGAGGCGACGGGCACCAGGCCGCCCTTGGCCAGCTCCGCGTTGATGTCGAGCTGCTCGTAGCCGGGCGCGACGCTCTCGGTGTCCGGGACGACCCACATCTGGACCAGGTGCGCTTCGGCGGACTTCGAGTTGTTGATCTCCGAATGCCAGATGCCGGAGCCCGCGCTCATGCGCTGGGCCAGGCCGGGATAGATCACGCCGAGGTTCCCCTCGGAGTCCTTGTGCTCCAGCTCGCCGGACAGCATCCAGGTGACGATCTCCATGTCGCGGTGCGGGTGCGTCATGAAGCCGGACGCGGGCTTGATGCGGTCCTCGTTGCTGACCAGGAGCAGGCCGTGATGCGTGTTGGTCGGGTCGTAGTGGGGCCCGAAGGAGAAGCTGTGGCGGCCGTCCAGCCAGCCGATCTTCGTGCGGAAGCGGTCGTCGCCCTTCACGATCCGGATCACGCCCTCGTCGGTCTCCTTCATAAGCCCTCCCGGGCGGCCAAGCCCAGTTTGCGGCACAGCCGCCTCAGCTCGTCCTGCTCCGCCGCGCTCAGCGCGCCCATCGTCCTCGCGATCAGCCGCGCGTGGCGCGGGAACATGCCCGCGATGCGCCGGCGTCCCTTCGCCGTCAGCTCCAAGGTGCGGTAGCGCCGGTCCTCGGCGCGCGGCGTCCGCGCGATCAGCCCGTCGCGCTCCAGGTTCGAGACGACCAAGGTCAGATTGCCGCGGGTCCGGAGCACCTTCTCCGCGATCTCCGCCGCGCACAGCGGCCCGAGGTGGTACAGCGCCTCCAGGACCCCGAACTGCCCGTCCGTCAGGCCCGCCGCGTCGATCGTCTCCTGCGTGCGCGCGCCGACGCTCTCCGCCGCGCGCGACAGCGCGATGAACGCGTTCAGCGCCCGGACCTCCGCGATGCTCCCCTTGTGCCTGGTGCCCATGGTCCTATTAGTTCAATGTTGAACTATATGGACAGCATACCGCCGGAAGCGGTTCCCGTCAAGACCTACCAGGCGTGCGGGGCGATGCGCAGCGGCACGGCCGGCCCGGTCAGGTCGGCGGCGTCGTGGGGTCCGGTCGGCGCCTTATGGTCGTCCGGAGTCGGCTTGCGCGCCTGGTCCCAGATGCGCTGGAAGTAGGCGGCGTAGGCGGCGGCGTCGTCGGGCGCGTCCAGGTACACGGCGTTCTCGTAGTTGTTCAGCTCGCCGTTCCACGTCCAGTTGAACGAGCCGGTCTCCACGAGCTTGCCGTCGAACACGCCGAACTTGTTGTGCATCACGCTGCGCGGGCCGGAGCGGCCGTCGGACAGGCGCACGTCGAAGCCCATGTCCGTCATCTCGGCCCCCTCCTTCAGCATCCCGTACTGGTAGCGGTCGAAGATCAGGCGGACCTTCAGGCCGCGGTCCTTGGCGCGCTTCAGCGCCTCGATGATCTCGGCGTTGGTGAACGAGAAGTTGGCCAGGTCGACGCTGGTCTTGGCGGCGTCGATGGCCGCGGCGACGAGCGACGCGGTCCCGTGCGGGGTGAACGACTCGCGCGGGAACTTCGTCCCGTTGAAGTCGACGGGGCGCGCCGAGTCCTGCGGGGCCGGCGGCATCGGGGCGGAATGGCCGTTCTCGTCGAGCACGACCGGCGCCGGCGGGTGGGCCAGGTCCACCGGTCGGCCCGCGGCCCACATCCAATCCCAGTAGCCCTGGAACGACGCGACGCGCACCGCCGCGTCGTCGAACAGCGCGTTCTCGAAGTGCATGGTGTCGGCCGCGCGCGTCCAGTTGTAGGAGCCGGTCTCCAGCAGCGCGCCGTCGAACACCGCGAACTTGTTGTGCATGATGCCGTACGCGTCGCCTCCGCGCAGGGTCTTGATCGCGAAGCCGTCGTCGATCATCGCCTGCACCTCGGGAGTGCGGCGCGCGCCGGGCTTCGTCGGGTAGACGTGGCCCTCGTCCATCACGATGCGGATCTTCACGCCGCGGTCCTTCGCGCG
>JACQBB010000170.1 GCA_016194625.1 Elusimicrobiota bacterium
CAGTCCGACGAGCTCGGCACCAGCCTCGTCGAAATGCTGCGCAACTACGCGGCCGACATGCGCTTCCGCCGCCTGAACAAGGCCGAGAAGCTGGCCGCGCAGGCCGCGACCAAGATGCTGATCCCGCTCTTCGTCTTCATCTTCCCGACGGTGTTCATCATGATGCTGGCGCCGATGATGAAGAGCCTCATCTCCGGAGGCCTCGGATTCTGATGACCACGCGCGTCCTCGCCGCACTGCTCCTGCTCGCCGCGGCCGCCGCGCGCGCCCAGGAGGCGCCGGCCCCGAAGGTGAAGGACACCGAGAGCCTGTTCCTCGACATGTCGAAGCTGAAGCTCGGCACCGTGACCTCCGAGGACGACAAGAAGAAGTACATCTACACGATCCAGCTCGAGAAGGCGCGGCTGACCCGCAAGACGCTCAAGATCGTCTACGAGAACGCGTTCGACCTGTACAAGGGAGGGCAGTTCGAGGAGGCCAACGAGCTGACGCGCCGCATCCTGGCCATCGACCCGGGCTACGAGGACGCCGCGATCCTGAACCGCGCGACCGTCGACCTGAAGGGGTCGCTCGCGCCGCGCGTCTCCGAGCGGCACCTGCTCGAGGACCGCTTCGAGGAGGGCATGTCCCTGTACCGCCAGGGCCGCCTCGCCGAGGCCGCCGAGAAGTGGGACGAGGTCTCCAAGCTCTCGCCGGGCAACCTGAAGTCGCGCTATTGGCTCAAGAAGGCGCGCGGCGAGATGGCCGACGAGCATTTCCGCCGCGGGCAGAAGGCGTACAAGCAGCACCGCCTGCGCGAGACGCTCGACCAGTGGTACGCGGCCCTGGTCCTCAACCCGCGCTATCCGCGCCTGACCGCCGCGATCGCGAAGGTCGAGGCCGAGGAGCGCGAGCAGGAGGCCAACGAGAAGCTGCAGACCGCGCTGAACCTCTACAGCCAGGGCCTGGTGCTCGAGTCGCTCAAGATGCTCGACCAGGTCCTGGAGGCCGGCCCCGGCAACGTGAAGGCCCAGAAGCTCCAGGCCGAGATCCGCGCCGAGGTCGCCAACCAGCACGTCGCCGAGGGCCGCCGCCTGTACGAGTCGCGCCAGTACGAGAAGGCGATCTCCGAGTGGAAGGCCGCGACCGAGTACGGCTACGACCCGAAGTCCTCCGACCAGCTCGTCGCCCGCGCCAAGGAGCAGATCCGCCGCGAGGAATCCGCCCGCAAGCGCGCCGCCGAGCTCACCAAGGAGCGCGAGGAGGAGGCGAAGAAGAAGAAGGAGGAGGACGCCAAGCTCGCCGAGGAGCGCAAGAAGAAGGAGGAGGAGGACAAGGCGAAGGCCGCGGCGGACGCCAAGACCGCGACCGCCGCCCAGCCCGCGTCCGCCGGCGCGACCGCTCCCGCCGCGACCCCGGAGAGCGCCAAGCAGCAGTCGGGCCAGGCCTATCTCGCCGGCATGATCTACTTCCAGCAGGGCAACTACGAGAAGGCGCGCGAGGAGTTCATGCGCGCCAAGCAGCTCGACCCCAGCAACGCCGACGCGGTCAGCGGCCTCGAGCGCATCGAGAAGCTGTACGGGGCCGGCCAATGAGGCTGTCGGCCAAGTGGTTCCTCTGGTTCACGGGCATCGGCGTCTACGTGATGTTCCTGGGCGGCATCTTCTACTACAACCTGTTCAAGTGGACCTTCGACGAGAAGCTCAAGCAGGAGTCGATCGACATGGTCCGCCTCTACGCGCCGACGCTGATCGAGGGCCTGTCCCGCAACCAGGGCGCGATCACGATGGCGGAGTTCGACACGGTCTCGCGCTTCTCGAAGGACGACCGCGTCGCCTCCCTGCTGTACCTCAATAAATACGGCGAGGTCCGCTGGTTCAAGGACCCGTCGATGATCACGAAGACCTTCGACGACTTCCGCAGCCAGGTGAACCTGCCGACCGACGCGATCGAGCAGGCGTGGCTGTCGAAGACCCCGATCGTGCGGCCGGTCCCGAACCTCCCGCTCTACGACATCGCGATCCCGCTCGCGCTGCGCGGCGACGTCCTCGGCGTGCTCGACATGCAGGTCAGCCGCGAGGGCGTGGTCAAGGTCATCAACAAGGCGATGAACAAGTACGCGATCGGCGCGGTCGGCGTGCTGCTCCTGCTCGGCATCCCGCTGTATTTCTTCCTCCACCACTTCGTCATCAACCCGCTGATGACGCTGCGCGACGCGATCGAGTCGATCTCCTTCAAGAACCTCGAGCTCAAGTTCGCTGCGCCCAACGACGAGATCGGCGAGCTCTCGGGCGTCATCGGCATCTTCCTGTCCAAGGTGAAGGCCGAGATCGCGAACTCGATGGTCAAGGAGAAGCAGCGGGGCGTCGCGGAGGCGCGCTGGTGGGAGTCCATCCTGCGCGCCGTCGTGTCGAAGAACCACCGCGCGATCGTCGTCGACGAGGACAACACCGTCCTCTACACCAATTTCCCGCTGACGGGAACGGTCACCACCGACGGGAAGATGCACCTCCTCGACGTCATCGACAGCCAGCAGCAGGACGTCCTGCGCCTGGTCAGCGTCGCGCTCGACAACCCGAACCAGGTCAAGGAGGCGGACACGATGTTCCGCTCCGAGCCCTGTCACGTGAAGGCCGTCCACCTCGACGAGGACGGCGAGACCAAGCGCACCCTGATCCTGTTCGAGCCGAAGTCCGCCGGCGTCCGCATCTAGCCCGCTCCCCTTGCGCTCCCCGCGCAAGTCTGTTAATCTTGTCTAGCCTCGAAGGTTATTAAGGAACCAGGGAGACCGGCATGAGCTATCGCGTCAAGCGGATCGACCCGTACTGGATCAAGAACCCCATCCTGCCCGTCGTCGCCTTGGTCGGCGTCGGCATCGCGCTGGCGCTGGTCAGCCGCGACATGATGGCGCCGGCGGTGATCGCCGCGGCGATCGGCGGCATCGCGGTGATCGCCTCGACGAAGCCCGCGGTCTCCGCGGTGCTGGGCACGCTCGGGCTCATCGGCGGCCTGGTCACGTTCATCCTCGTCCCGAACGCCCAGAACGCGGCGATGACGGCGCCGCTGCGCCTCCTGTCGACGGTCCTGTTCACGCTGTTCTACACGATCCTGATGGACGGCGTGGTCCTGATCATCGCGGTCCTCTACAACCTGTTCGCCGGCGTCGTCGGCCTCGGCGGCGTCAGCCTCGACCTCGAGGACGAAGGCGAGGGCGAGGCCTAAGCCGGGATGCGCGTCAACGTCGTCTACGCGTCCCGCGAGCCGAACCGCGCGGCCGTCATCCTCGAGGCGCTCCAGGGCGCCGGCATGTCGGTGACCGTCGCCCAGCGCGCCAAGGAGGTCCACGGCCTCCTCGCTCACCGCGGCTGCGACCTGCTCCTCGTCGGCCAGAAGCTCGTCGACGAGGACGGCGTCGAGTTCGTGAAGGCCCTGCGCACGAAGGGCCCGGCCAAGCAGCTGCCCATCG
>JACQBB010000171.1 GCA_016194625.1 Elusimicrobiota bacterium
GCTCGAGGCCAACATGCGCAAGGACATGGGCCACAGCGCGACCCTGCACGCGCTCAAGGTCGCCTTCATCAAGCGCGAGAACCCGACGCACGAGGTGCCGACCGACCTCGAGGTCAAGTTCCTGGACCACGTCGGCTTCGACGCCTCGTCCACGCAGGTCCGCTCCGGCCAGCACACGCTGATGCCGAACGCGGCCTACCGCTACGCGCAGGACGCCGGGCTGTACAACGTGCCCAAGCGCGTCGCGGACCCCGACGAGCCCGAAGGGACGAAGTAGGCCCTAGGCCGGGCCGAAGCCCCAGCGCGCCAGCTTCTCCTTGGCGCGGGCGACGTGGGTCCCGTCCCAATAGACGCGCGCGCACGCGCCGCAGCGCCGGAACACGGTGTCGAGCGCGCGCGCCTTCGGCGGGACCAGCGGCAGGGCCGTCTCGCGCGCCAGCGTCTCGAGCGGCGCGTTGCACAGCGCGCAGCGCGTGAACCAGCGCGACGGGTCGGGGGCGATCCTCAGCGCCGCGAAGGTCTCGGCCAGCTGGCGCTCGACGCGCGCGTCGCCCAGGACGACCTGCGTGACGCCGGCGACGGCCGGGATGCGGCGGTCGCGGGTCAGGAAGACCCGCCCCTCGCGGTGCGCGCGGGCCACCAGTTCCAGGTCGGACGCGCGCGTTCGCCCGTCCTTGCCCGCGACCGCCGGGTCGGCGCCCTTGGCCAGGAGCGCCTTGGCCACGTCGGCCCGGCCGGCGTGCGCGGCCCACATCAGCGCGGTGTAGCCGGCGCCGTCGCGCGCGTCGGGCTTGGCGCCCTGGGCCAGCAGGTAGGCGACCATGTCCTTGGCGCCGAGCTGGGCGGCCCGGATCAGGGCGGTGGCGCCCTGGGCGTCACGTTCGTCCACGCGCGCCTTGCAGGCCAGCAGGGCCGCGACGGTCGCCGTCGTGTTCTGCGAGGCGGCGTAGGCGACGGCGGGCGTCCCGGTCGCGTCCTTGGCCCGGCAGGAGAAGCCGCGCTTGGCGAGCAGGGCCACCACGTCGGCGCGCCCGCCTTTGGACGCCTCGATCATCGCGTCGAAGCCGGGCGGGTCGGCGGGCTTGAGGTCGGCGCCCTTGTCCAAGAGCGCCTGCACCATCGCCGCGTTGCCGCCCTTCACGGCCCACATCGCCGCGGTCCAGCCGAAGGCGTCCTTGTCGCCGACGGCCGCGCCCGAGGCCAGCGCGGCCTTCAGCCCGTCCAGGTCCCCCGCCTTCACGGCGGCCGTCAGCGGCGGGTCGGCGGGAGTGGAGGCGGCGTAGGACGGCGCGGCGGCGACCAGCAGGGCGAGGACGGGAAGGGCTCTCATCCTCGCAGTATAGACGGGGCCGGGGCGTCCGTCAAGGAAGCGCCGGTCACGGCCCCCTGGAAACGAGGAGCCCCCGGTCTCGCGACCGGAGGCTCTCGTTCAAACTTGCGCAGGGAGGGACTCGAACCCTCACGCCTTTCGGCATACGCCCCTCAAACGTACGCGTCTGCCAGTTCCGCCACCTGCGCGTCTGTGCGGCTTACTTCTTCTTCGCGGCCGGAGCCGGAGCGGCGGCCGGGGCCGGCGCCGCGGCGGGGGCCGGGGCGGCGGTCTGAGGGGCCGGCGTCGAGACGGGCGCGGGCAAGTCCGCGGCCTTCGACGTCACGCTCGACATTCCGGAGCGATTCTGCAGCAACGTCAAGAACAGGGAGGTGAAGGCGAAGGTCGCCGCCAGACCGGTGGTGAACTTCTTCATGAAGCTCGAGCCGCCGGGGGTGGTGATCAGCGAGTCGCCGCCGCCGCCGAACATCTGCAGGCCGGCGCCCTTGCCGGTCTGGAGCAGCACGACGAGGATCATGCCCAGGCAGGCCAGGACGTGCACGACGAGCAGGAAGTGGTACATGAGATGTCGATTATACCTTTTCGGAGGTCAGGACGCCAGCGCCGCGAGCCCGGGCAGGACCTTGCCCTCGAGCAGCTCGAGGCTCGCGCCGCCGCCGGTCGAGCAGTGGCTCATCTTGGAGGCGAGCTTCGCCTTCGCGACGACGGACAGGCTGTCGCCGCCGCCGATGATGGTGACGGCGCCGTTCTTGGTCGCCTCGGCCATCGCCTCGGCGATCGCGAACGAGCCGCGGGAGAACGCCTCCATCTCGAAGATGCCCATCGGGCCGTTCCAGAACACGGTCTTGGCCTTGGAGATGTGCTCGGAGAAGAACTCGATCGCGTGCGGGCCGATGTCCACGCCGATCAGGTCGGCGGGGATGGCCATCGCCTGGGTCACGGTGACGGCGGCGTCGGGCTTGATCTCGCGCACCGCGACGTGGTCGGCGGGCAGGAGGATCTCGACCTTCTTGTTGTAGGCCTTCTCGATGATGGCCTTCGCGGCGTCGATCTGGTCCTTCTCGACGAGCGACTTGCCCACGGAGACGCCTTGCGCGGTCAGGAAGGTGTAGGACATCGCGCCGCCGATCAGCAGGACGTCCACGCGCTCGAGCAGCTTGTCGAGCACGCCCAGCTTGTCGGAGACCTTCGCGCCGCCGATGATCGCGACGAACGGGCGCGCGGGGTTGCCCATCGCGCGGTCCAGGAACTCCAGCTCGCGCTGGACGAGGAAGCCGATGCAGCCGGTCAAGTGCTTGGTCACGCCCGCGGTGGACGCGTGCGCGCGGTGCAGGGCGCCGAACGCGTCCTGGACGAACAGGTCGCCGTTCTTGGCCAGCGCCTTGGCGAAGGCCGCGTCGTTGGCCTCCTCCTCGGCGTGGAAGCGGAGGTTCTCGAGCAGGAGCACCTGCCCGGGCTTGAGCGCGGCGACCGCCTTCTCCGCCTCGGGGCCGACGCAGTCGGACGCGAACGCGACCGGCTTCTTCAGGAGCTTGGCCAGCTCGTCGGCGACGGGCTTCAGGCTGTACTTCGGCTCGACCTTCCCCTTCGGGCGGCCGAGGTGCGCGATCAGGACGAGCTTCGCGCCGCCCTCGATCAGGTACTCGAGCGTCTTCAGCGTCTCGCGGATGCGGGCGTTGTCCTCGATCTTCGCCCCCTTCATCGGGACGTTGTAGTCGACGCGCACCAGCACGCGCTTGCCCTTGAAGGTGAGGTCCTGCAGTCGCTTGAGCTTCAACGCCGGCTTCTCGGTCATGGGATTCCCTTAGTAGATGTTCTTGCCCATCGCCGAGCAGATCAGCTCGGAGGCGAGCACGGCGGTCGCGTTCTGGGTGTCCTCGAGCGGGTTGACCTCGACGAGGTCGAGCCCGACCATGCGCTCGGAGTCGGCGCACAGTTCCATGAGCAGATGGGACTCGCGGTAGGTGAGGCCGCCGCGCTTGACCGTGCCGGTGCCC
>JACQBB010000186.1 GCA_016194625.1 Elusimicrobiota bacterium
CGCGGCGAAGGGCCCGCCGCCTTCCTGTTCGACGGCGCCGCCCCCGCGCGGGTCGCGATGCCCGACGGCGCCGCGCTCGACGGCGAGGACTTGGTCGCCGCCGGCGGCCGGAGCGTCCCCAAGCTCGGCCGCGGCTTCTTCGGGATCGTCCACCCGCACCCCGACGTCGAGGGCGCGGTCGTGAAGACCGACCTGCCGCGCAAGGTCGGGGTCCTGGGCGAGCCGCCGAGCATGGCCGAGTTCCGCATCTCCCGCGACCGCCGCACGACGCTGGAGGCCGCGCGCGTCGGCGCCGGGCCGCGCCTGCTCGGCGAGGGGAGCGTCGGCGGGCGCCCGGCGCTGGTCAAGGAGCGCGTGTACGGGGACACCGTCGCGCGCCTCCTGGAGGAGGGCCGCTTCGGCGGCGCCGACCACGCCTTGGTGGAGGAGCTGTTCCTGCGCATCGCCCGCTCCGGGATCACCTTCGTGGACATCCGTCCGGAGAACGTCATGCTGGGCCGCACGCTCGCCGACCCGCGCCGCCGCGCCTGGCTCATCGACGGCGGCGAGGCGCACGCGCCGAGGCGCGCGGAGAGCGCCGGCGACCACGCCGAGCGCCTGTTCGGGATCCTGCGCGAGATGGTCCACCCGCCCGAACTGCTGCCGGTCTTCGACGCCGTGCACTTCTCCCGGCCCCGGCCGGAGTAGCTCAGGGCCGCGCTTCGGCGCGGGCGATCAGCGCGACCGCCGCCTGGCGCCGCACGCGCCACGACGGGTCCGAGGCCCGCGCCGCGGCGAGCTCGGTCTCGGCGGCGCGGTCGCCGCCGCGCGCCAGCGCCTGCGCGGCTCCGAGGCGCGCCAGCCACGACGGGTCGTCGCGCAGGACCCGGCGCAGGGGGCCGGCGGCCCACGGCGCCTCCGCGCGGCTGAGCGCGAGCGCCGCCGCGTAGCGCACCAGCGCCTCGTCGGAGCGCAGCGCGTCGGCCAGCACCAGGTCGTCGGCGCCGCCCTCCTCGGCGAGCGCCATCACCGCGGCCGCGCGCCGCGGAGCGGGCGCCGACGCGTCGCGGACCAGCGCGGCCAGGTCGGACGGCGCGCTCACGGTCGCCAGAGCGTGCGCGGCGTCGACCAGCCGCCCCAGCGGCGGCAGCTCGTCGCTCTCGGCGGGAGCCGCCTCCGCGGCGGCGGCCGGCAGGTCCGCGCGCCCCGCGCCCAGCACCTCGCCGGTCGCGGACGCGACCACGCGCGCGGTCAGCGCCCAGCCGCCGGCGGCCCGCTCCAGGCGGCCGACGACGACCGCGTCGCCGGAGCGCAGGGCCGGAGACTCCGCCCCGGCGACCGCGCCGGCCGCGGCCAGGCCGCGCTCGGACAGCACCGCGCCCAGGCGCTCGCGCTCGACGGCGCGCACGCGGCGCGAGGCGACGATCCCGCGCAGGACCGCGTCGCCCGCGGTCTCCGACATCCCGGCCGGCGCCGCGCGCGGAGACTCGAACGCCGCCACCGCCACCGTCGCCGCGCCGCCGCGCCGCGCGGCCTCGGCCAGCGCGCGGCCCAGGTCCTCGGGGCCGGAGGCCGCCGCCGTCGCCGCCGCCGCCAGCAGGAGCGGGAGGATCATGACGCCCTCCGGTCGATCGCGAAGCGGCTCAGGTTCCCGCCGCGCGCCTTCAGCATGTTCTTCAGCTCCGAGGCGATCTCCGCGGCCTGCGCGTAGCAGGTCAGCGGCCGCGTCGCGGTGGTCGCCACGCCGATGCGCAGGGTCACGAACGGGCTGCGGACGGTCTGGCGCCGGCGGTCCAGGGTCTCGACGTAGCCGCGCTCGCGGTCGTCCGGCGCGTAGAAGTCCAGCACCTCGCGGTCGAAGCGGCAGGCCAGTCGGTGCGCCAGCTCGGCCGCCGCCTCCGGCGGGCACACCGCCGCGAAGTCGTCGCCGCCGATGTGGCAGGCCAGGCCGCCGCGCGGCGCGGCCTCGCCGACGCTCTCGGCCAGGACCTCGCCGAAGCGCTTGAGCAGGCGGTCGCCCTTCTCGAAGCCGTACGCGTCGTTGAAGGATTTGAAGCGGTCGATGTCCATGTACATCAGCGCGAACGGCTCGCGGCCGGTGACGCGCGAGCGCACCGTCTCCTCCAGCGTCGGGCTGCCCGGCAGGCGCGTCAGCGGGCTGGCCGAGAGCTCCTCGGCGGCGCGCTTGACCAGGCGCTCGACGCGCGCCAGCAGCTCCTCGACGGAGAACGGCTTCGTCACGTAGTCGTCGGCGCCGATGCCCAGCCCCTCGATCTCGTGGTCCAGGCCGCCCAGGCCGGTCACCATGATCACCGGCACCAGGCGCGTCAGGGTGTTCTCGCGCAGGCGGCGCAGGACCTCGAAGCCGTCCAGGCCGGGCATGCGCACGTCCAGCATGATCAGGTCGTAGGAGTCGGAGCGGGCCATGTCGAGCGCCTGGTCGCCGCGCTCGGCCGTGTCCACCGCGAACCTCCGCGTCTGCAGGGCCCGGGTCATCAGCTTCCGGATCCCGCTCTCGTCTTCCGCGACCAGCACCTTGGCGCTCATAAGATCCTCCTCACAGCCCGCAGCGGCCGGCGATCGCCAGCGCGCGGGCGTCCTCCCGGCGCATGCGCTCGAACTCGGCGCGCGACAGGTCCGGCACGAACGGCCGCTCGTACCAATCCTTCATCGTCTTGTAGAACCGCTCCTTCAGGACCGGGTCGGAGATCTCCGAGCCCGGGTTGCGGGTGACCGCGTACGGGGAGAAGCCCTTGCGCAGCTCCGACGCCCAGTAGCGCGCCTTGATCTCCAGGATCCCGCCGACGATGCGGTCCACCTGGGCGCCCGCGCCCGCGCACTCGCCGTCGTTGGGCGCGTCGCGCAGCAGCGGGTTGCCCTCCAGCGACGGCGCCTCCACCTCGAAGGCCGGAGGCGGGACCTCGATCGCCCAGCTCCCGTCCGGACCCGGCTCCGCCGGCGTCTCCCACGCGAAGGACTCCTCGACCGCCGCCAGGATCTCGCCGGTCCGCGCGTCCACCAGGCGCAGCGACGCGTGCATCTTGCCGGCGCGGCGGGCGAAGCGCCCGGCGACGACGGCCTCGGCGTCGGCCAGGCGCGGCTCCGGCGCCGCGGCGACCGCGCCGGCGGCGCCCAGGCGCAGCTCCGACATCAGGTCCGGCAGGCGGGTGCGCTCCACGACGCGGACGCGGCCGTCGCGCACGACCTCGCCGGTCAGCAGGTCCGAGAGCGTCTCGCCGTCCGCCTTGGACTCGCCGTTGCGCGCCTCCAAGGGGAGGATCGCGACCCGGACCACGCCCGCGCCGCGGGCGGCGGCGGCGAGGGCCGAGGCGGAGTCATGCATCGGCGCGGCGGCCCGGGCTCCGCCCGCGAGGGCCATCGTCAGGAACACGGCGCTCAGAGCGTTCATCGGAGTTCACCTCTCCCCTCGACGGGCCGTCAGCCACAGGCGGGCCGGGAGGTCCTCGGCGGCGGCCTTCGCGAGCGCCGCGCCGGCGTCCTTCAGGGCGCGTTCGCGCGCCGCGCGGGAGTCGGCCCCCAGGGCGGCGCTCTCCCGCGACGCCGCCCACACCGCGCCGCTGGCCGCGTCCGACGCGGTCGCGGCCAGCCGGACGCGCACCGAGACGAACGGCCGCAGGCGCGGCTCGACGATCACGCTCTCGGTCGCCGCCAGGCGGAGCTTGAAGTCGCTCTCCGCGTCCGCCGCCGCGGTGCTTCCTCCATAGGCGGTCCACCCCGCCAGGAACGAGTCGCGGGCGGCCTCGGCCGCCGCCCCGTCCGGCGCCGCGACGGTCACCGCCGCGCGCGGGCCGCTGCCGGGGATCCAGCCGATCCGGCCGCGCGCCGAGCCCGGGAGGCGCTCGACCTCGGCGCGCACCGTCAGCCGCAGGACGCCGTCGGAGACGGTCTCCCGCAGCACCTTATAGCTCGTCACCGTGCCGCGGGCGGCGGTGCTGACGCGCTCCCGGACGCGGGCCGCGTCGTCCACCACCGACACCGACGCGACCTCCACGCCGGCCGCCTGCTCGACCGCGCGCCGCTGGGCGTCGGCGAGCGCCCGGCGGCGAGCCTCGGGCCGCGGCGAGGCGCCGATCGGCGCCCAGCCCTCGACGACGACGGTGCGCGCCGAGTCCCTGCGGACCCCGCCCGCGCACCCCGCCATCAGGACGGCCGCCAAGGCGGCCGCCGCGGCCCGTTTCATCTCAGAACCTCCCCCCGACCTCGTCGGCCAGCCGCTCCTTCGGAAGGCGCATCGTGACCACGCACCCGCCGTCGGAGGTGAACTCGGTCTTGCGGACCTCGGCCCCGCGCAGCATCGCGTTGACCTTCGCCGCCAGCAGCGAGTCCTTCTCCATCGCCTGGGACACCGTGACGCCGCCCTCGAGCGTGACGCCCTTGATGAGCGAGAGCAGCTCGTACTGCGCCTTCACGATGGCCGCGTCGCGCGACAGCGCCTTGCGCTGGGTCGCCGTCGGAGTCGCCGGATCGGACGCGCCGATCCCGATCGCCTCGAAGTAGCCGCGACGCTCGGGGGTCTGGTCGATCACCTCGCCGACCTGCCCCTGATGCACCCGGCTCGTGACGCCGGAGCACCCTCCGAACGCGACGGCCGCCAGGGCCATCGCCGCCGTCCATCCGATCCTTTTCATACCGCCTCCCCGGCGCTGACCGTCGCGCCATCTGCCTTGAGGATAGCCGGGGAGACCTATCGCGGGGTTTTGGTCCGCTTAAATCCGGACAGCGTCCGGGTTCAGCGGGGCTTCAGCGGCGCCACGACGGGACATCAGGCGCGGGGGGAGGGACCGGCGAGCGCGCGGCGCACGCGCCGCACCAGCTCCGACGGGGAGAACGGCTTCATCAGCACGGTCGCGTTCGGGCAGCCGGAAGCCGCGTCCAAGGTCTCCTCGTCGGCGTAGCCGGAGATGAAGACGATGGGCAGGGCCGGCTGCCGCTCGCGCAGGCGGCGCGCCAGCTCGTAGCCGCTGATCCCGGGCATCACGATGTCGGTGACCAGCGCGTCGGGCGCGGCGGTCATCGGCGCGCGGATCGCCGCGGAATCGCCGCTGATCTCCTCGACGACCTCGATCCCCGCGTTGCGCAGGATGCGCGCCAGCAGGGAGCGCACCGGCGCCTCGTCCTCGACCAGCAGGACGCGCTTGCCGGCCAGAGGGGCCTCCTCGACCGGCGCGGCGGCGGCCTCCGCCTCCTTCCCGACCGCGACGGCCGGCAGCCAGACGCGGAACTCGGCGCCGCGGCCGGGCTCGCTCTCCACGGTCACCGCGCCGTCGTTCTGGAGCACGATGCCCTGGACGGTCGCCAGGCCCAGGCCGGTGCCCTTGCCCGGGTCCTTGGTGGTGAAGAACGGCTCGAACAGCCGCGCCCGCACCGTCGCGGAGATCCCGACCCCCGTGTCGGCGACGGACAGGACGACGTACCGGCCGGGCTTGGAGCGGATGCCGGGCGGGGCCGTCTCGGCGGCGACCGCGACGCTCCCCACGCGGAGGGTCAGCGTCCCCCCGTCGGGCATCGCGTCGCGCGCGTTGACCGCCAGGTTCATCACGACCTGCTCGATCTGCCCCACGTCCGCGCGGACCAGCGCCGGCTCCGGCAGCGGGACCAGCGCCACCTTCACGCGCTCGCCGACGGTCCGGCTCAGCATCTTATGGAGGTCCGCCAGCACGCCGTTCAGGTCGAAGACCACCGGGTCCACCGGAGCCTTGCGGCTGAAGGCGAGGAGCTGGCGCGTCAGCGCGGCCGCGTAGCGTCCCGCCTTCGCGATCTCCTCGGCCTCGTCGCGCGCCTCGGCGGACAGGTCGTCGCGGCGGCGCAGGATCTCGGCGTTGCCGCAGATGCTGGTCAGGCTGTTGTTGAAGTCGTGCGCGACGCCGCCGACCAGGAGGCCGACCGCCTCCATCTTCATCGACTGGCGCAGGGCCTCGCTCAGCCGCTTCTTCTCGCGCTCCGCGGCCAGGCGCCGCTCCTCGACGGCGAGCGCTCCGGCGACCAACCCCATCAGCGCGTCGTCGTTCGCGCCCGGCGGGCGCGGTTCCTTGTACAGGACGCGCAGCAGCCCGGTCTCCGCGCCCTCGGGACGGACCAGGCGCGCGGCGCAGGACTTGTAGCCCTGACAGCCGCCGTCGCCGCGGTGTATCGTCTCGGGATGCGCGCGGATGTCGTCCATGTGCGTCGCCGCCGGCTCGGCCACGACCGGGAAGTCGTCGGGCAGGCCCCAGCGCGCGACGGCGAACAGCTTGCCGCCGTCGAGCCGGTAATAGACGGCGGCGTCGGCCCCGAGGACCTCCGCGCACAGGACGGTCAGCCGCACGATGTTCGTCGTCGGGTCCGCTCCCATCGCCAGGAACGCGGCTCCGATCTTATCGAGAGGGCAGTCGGCCGGCTGGTTCATGCTCCCAGGATACCCGCGACGCCCCGGCCCGCGCCGAACCCCCGCTTAACCGGGACTTAAGTCCCCGCCCGCCGGGTTATCCGGGAATTAAGCGCGGCCTGAGCGCGGCTTGTCCCGGCGGGGCCATAGTGGAGCGACGGGACCGGAGGCCTTATGATCGATGGAACGACGCGCGCGCGATTCCTCCCCGCGGAAAGGAGCACGCCCGCCGAGATCGCCGCCGCGCGTCAAGCGCTGTCGTCGGCGCCTCTCCTCGGTCCCCTGCTCGACGGGATGACGCAGTTCGCCCTGGTGCTGGACGCGCGGCGGCAGATCGTGCTCGCCAACCGCGCGGTGACGGAGGCCCTGGGACGCTCCGAGGACGAGCTGGCCGGCCTGCGCCCCGGCGAGGCGCTGGGCTGCGTCCGCGCGCGGACCGGCGCGGGCTGCGGGACCACCGAGCATTGCGCCGTCTGCGGCGCCGGACAAGCCCTGCTCAGCGTCTCGAAAGGCCGCGACGACGAGCGCCTCTGCCGGATGATCGCCGAGCCGCCGGTCTGGGACCGCGACCTCAGCGTGCGCGCGACCCGCTTCCGCCACGCCGGGAAGGGCTACACGCTGCTGACCGCGACGGACCTCTCCGCCGAGAACCGCCGCCGGACGCTGGAAAAGCTCTTCTTCCACGACGTGCTGAACACCGCCGGGGCGGTCAACGGGCTGTCGACGCTGATCCCGGAGGCGTCGGACGAGGAGTTCGAGACCTTCTGCGGACTGCTCCAGCGCTCCTCGACGCTCCTGCTCGACCAGATCGTCTCCCAGCGCGACCTGACGCGCGCGGAGAACGGGGAGTACGAGGTCCGCCCGTCGCCCTGCCCGGCCGGGGATTTCGTGCGCACCGTCGCCCGCCTCGTCGAAGCCCATCCGGCCGCCTCGGGACGGACGATCGCCGTCGCGCCCGGCGACGAGGCCGCGCGCATCGTCACCGACCGCAACCTGCTGATGCGGGTGTTCGCGAACATGCTCAAGAACGCGGCGGAGGCGGAGCCCCGCGGGACGACGATCGGCGCGGGCTGGGACGCGGCGCCGGACGGCGGCCTGGAGCTCTGGGTCCGCAACCCGTCGGTGATGCCGCGCGAGGTCCAGCTCCAGCTGTTCCAGCGCTCGTTCTCCACGAAAGGCGAGGGCCGGGGCCTGGGGACCTACAGCATGCGCCTGCTGACGGAGCGCTATCTCGACGGGAAGGTCGCGTTCCGCTCGGAGCCGGGGTTCGGCACGGAGTTCCGCGCGTCCCTGCCGGCGCGGCTGGCGGCGGCTCAGCCCGGCTCGGACGAGTCGTCGAACTTGTAGCCGCGGCCGTGGACGTTGACCAGGCGCTTGCCCAGCGCCGGGCCCAGCTTCTTGCGGAGGTGCGACACGTGGACCTCGACGGTGCCGGGGTCGTTGTAGTCGGCGGGGTCGTAGCCCCACACCGTCTCCAGCAGGAACGGCACGCTGAGCACCCGGCCGGACTTCTCGGCCAGCACGGCGAGGAGGTCGAACTCCTTGCGCGTCATCGGGATCTCGCGGCCGCGGATCTTCACCGTGCGGCCCGCGGGGTCGAGCTCGAGGCCGTGCTTGGACAGCTTCTCGCTGGAGTCGGCGGACGCCGAGTAGCGCCGCAGGACCGCGCGCACGCGCGCCAGCAGGACCGGCAGGCCGAAGGGCTTGAGCAGGTAGTCGTCGGCGCCCGTCTCCAGGCCGCGGACCATGTCCTTCTCCTCGGTCATCTGGCCGGTCATCAGGATGACCGCGATCCCCGCGGCGAACGGCTCCTTGCGCAGGACGCGGATGAAGGTCATGCCGTCCATGCCCGGCATCATGCCGTCGACCAGGATCAGGTCGGGCTTGGAGTCGCGCGCGAGCAGGAGGCCCTCGGAGCCGTCGTCCGTGTGGATGACGCTCATCCCGCTCTCGGTCAGGTAGCGGACGATGACCTTGCGCAGGGCCGCGTCGTCGTCGATGACGAGTATCTTCGGTATCGCTTTGACTGGCATAGCCTTACAATGCCTACAATACCATGAATGAACGGTTCCAGCCAACCGGACAGCGCGGACCGGCGGGACGCGTGAAGCGCCGCAGCGGCGAGCGCAGCGCCCTGAAGGTCTCCGTCTATTACATCGCCGCCGCGATGCTCTTCATCGTGCTGGGCGACTACGCGATGGTCAAGCGCTACTCCATCCACCCCCGGATGGAGGCCGTCGCGACGCTCAAGGACGTCCTCTTCATCCTCAGCTCGGCCGCGGCGATGTACACGATCCTGCGCCGCCAGTTCGGCCAGCGAGAGGAGGCGATCGACACCCTGCGCGAGCTCAATCGCGCCCAGCGGATGTCCGCGTCCTGCGAGCGGGCGATCATCGCCGCCCGCGACCGCCAGGAGCTGTTCGAGGCCATCGGACGCGTCGCCGTCGAGGAGGGCGGCTACGTGATGGCCTTCGTCGGACTCGCCCAGGACGACCCGGAGAAGACGGTGCGCGTCGTCGCGCAGAGCGGCGACGACCCCCGCTACGAAGGCTTCGCGCAGACCGCCCGGATCGTTTGGTCCGACACCGCTCGCGGGCGCGGGCCCACGGGCGAGGCGATCAGGACCGGGAAGTCCGTCATCCGCCGCGTCGACGACCCCGCGCTGGCCCCCTGGGGGGACATGATCGAGAAGCTGGGCTTCGGCTCGCTGATCAGCCTTCCCCTGCGCGCCCGCGATCGCACGGTCGGCGCGTTCACGCTGTACTCCGCGAGGACGGACACCTTCGGCGCGGCCGAGACCGCCCTGCTCGACAAGATGGCCGCGGCGATCAGCTACGCGCTGGACAACCTGGCGCGCGCGGAGAAGGAGCGCGCCGCGTTCGAGCGCCTGCGCAACCTCTCCCACGCCGTCGAGAACTCCCCGGTCTCGATCGTCATCACCGACGCGGCCGGGACGATCGAGTACGTGAACCGGAAGTTCACCGAGGTCTCGGGCTTCGCGGCGGCCGAGGCGGTCGGCAAGAAGCCCAGCATGCTCAAATCCGGCGAGATGCCGAAGGAGGAGTACGCGAAGATGTGGCGGACGATCTCCTCGGGGCAGGTCTGGCACGGGGAGTTCCACAACCGCGCGAAGGACGGGGCGATGTTCTGGGAGTGGGCGTCGATCTCGCCGGTGAAGGACGAGTCCGGAGCCATCACGCACTACATCGCGGTGAAGGAGGACATCACCGCCAAGCGCGCGCTCGAGCAGCAGCTGCGCCAGGCCCAGAAGATGGAGACGATCGGCACGCTGGCCGGCGGCATCGCCCACGACTTCAACAACATCCTGACCGTGATCCAGGGGCATTGCTCCCTGCTGGAGATGGCGAAACTGCCCAACGAGCTGGACCGCGAGTCGGTGACCGAGATCCAGAGCTCGGTCGAGCGCGCCGCGGCGCTGACGCGCCAGCTGCTGGCCTTCGGCCGCCGCCAGCCGATGCACGCGCGCCGCGTGGACCTCAACGAGTCGGCGGGCAAGATGACGCGCATGCTGCGCCGCCTGGTCCCCGAACGCATCGCCCTGGAGTGCGTCCTCTCCGACGAGCCGTACTTCTCCCGCGCCGACCCGGCGATGGTCGACCAGATCATGATGAACCTGATCCTGAACGCGCGCGACGCGATCCCCGCGAAGGGGCGCATCCTGATCGAGACCGGCGCCGCCCGCGACGCCGCCCCCCCGCCGCACGCCGTCGACCGGGGCCGCGGCTGGGTCTTCCTGCGCGTCAGCGACGACGGCGCCGGCATCCCCCAGGAGAACCTCGCGCGCGTCTTCGAGCCGTTCTTCACCACCAAGGACGCCAGCCGCGGCAGCGGGCTGGGCCTGTCGGTGGTGGACGGCATCGTCCGCCAGCACAAGGGCTGGACGACGGTCGGCAGCGAGGTCGGAAAAGGCTCCACGTTCACGGTGTATCTCCCGCGCGACGCGCAGGAGACGGCCGAGGGCGCGACGCCCGCCGCGGCCCCCGTCCCGCGCGGGTCGGAGACGGTCCTCCTCGCCGAGGACGAGGCCCCGCTGCGCCGCCTGTGCGCGCGGACGCTCTCGAACCTCGGCTACCGCGTCCTGGAGGCCGGCTCCGGCGACGCGGCGCTGGAGGTCTGGAAAGGCCGCGACGGGAAGGTCCCCCTGCTCGTCACCGACATGGTGATGCCCGGCGCGGTCGGCGGCGACGAGCTGGCCCGGCGCTTGCGCGCCCAGGAACCGGACCTGCGCGTCCTCTACATCAGCGGCTACCACGCCCCGCCGGAGGGCGGCGCCCTGAACCTCGAGAAGGGCTCCGCCTTCCTCCAGAAGCCGTTCAAGCCCGAGGAGCTCGCCCGGCAGGTCCGCGCCCTGCTCGACGGGCGCTGACCGCCCCGGCCGTCGGCCGCCCTCGAAAAGCTATAATCCCGTCGTGAAGACCGAGCACATCCCTTTCGCCGACGTCGAGAAGAAGTGGCAGGACCGCTGGGAGGCGGAAGGGGCGTTCCGCGCGCCGAAGTCGCCCCGCGCGGGCCGGAAGTTCTACTGCCTGGACATGTTCCCGTACCCGTCGGCCGCCGGCCTGCACGTCGGCCATCCCGAGGGCTACACGGCCACCGACATCCTGTGCCGCTACAAGCGCATGCGGGACTTCGACGTCCTGCACCCGATGGGCTGGGACGCCTTCGGCCTGCCCGCCGAGAACTTCGCGATCGCGACCGGCACGCACCCGGCGAAGGTCACCAAGGACAACGTCGACAACTTCCGCCGCCAGATCAGATCCTTGGGCTTCTCCTACGACTGGGACCGCGAGGTGGACACCACCGACCCGGGCTACTACAAGTGGACGCAGTGGATCTTCCTCCAGCTGTATAAAAAGGGCCTCGC
>JACQBB010000187.1 GCA_016194625.1 Elusimicrobiota bacterium
CCCCTCTGCACGCGCCGCGCCTGTCCACCGAGCCGGTCACCTTCGTCTGGCCGCCCGAGGGCCTCGTCCTCTCGGCCGAGAACGAGTTCGTGTTCGGCAGCGTCGCCGACCCGAAGGCGCGCTTCACCGTCAACGGCGCGACCGTCGCGGTGCACGAGGGCGGCGGCTTCATCGCCTGGCTGCCGATCGCGCCGGGCACGTTCACCTTCCACGCCGAGCTCGCGCTGTCCTCCGGCTCCGTCGCCGCGGACCGCCGCATCTTCGTGCCGCCGGCCGCGGTCCCGCTCCCGGACGGCAAGCTCGCGATCGACCCCGGCTCCCTGCTGCCGAAGGGCGACCTGGAGCTGCGCGCGGGCGACCGCTGGGTCGCGCGGATGAAGGCCACGCGCGGCCAGTCCGCGAGGATGCGCGTCGGCGACGGGCCGTGGCGCCCGATGCGCGAGGTCAACCCGAAGCTGGGCCTGTACGAGGCCGCCGCGCTCGTCGCTCCCGGCGAGGAGTTCGGCCCGGCGACGGTCGAGTATCAGGTCGGCTCGGGCTGGTCGGCGGTCCGCGCGAAGGGCGCGGCTCGCGTGGCCGCGACGGCGAAGCTCCCGCCGGTCGCGGTCGTGAAGTCCGTGTCCGCCGGCTTCGCGAACGTCAAGACCGGCCCCAACGACGGCTTCCTCACCTTCCCGCCCGCCGGGACGCGGATGCCCGCGACCGGGCGGGACGGCGAGTCGGTGCGCGTCGAGCTCTCGCCGACGCTCGCCGGCTGGATCGACGCCAAGGAGGTCGACCTCTCGACGACGGCGGCCCCGCCGCGCGCCGAGACGGGCAACGTCGGCGTGACCGAGACGCCCGCGGGCGCGACGGTCAAGATCGCGCTCACCGACCGCGTCCCGTTCGAGGTCGTCGAGTCGGACCTGCAGGACGCGCTCGACGTGCGCGTGTTCCACGCGGTCGGCCACACGAACGTCGTCACCCACGAAGGCGGCTCCGACTTCGTCGAGCTCGTGCGCTGGCGCCAGGAGGCGACCGGCGTCGTCGTGTTCACCGTGCGCCTCAAGCCCGGCCGCCGGCTGTGGGGCTGGAACGCGCGGTTCGACAACGGCTCGTCCCTGCGCCTGGACCTGCGCCGCCCTCCGAAGGTCTCGCGCAAGCGCCCGTTCGAGGGGATCAAGGTCATGCTCGACCCCGGCCACATGCCGACCGCGCACGGCGCGACGGGCCCGCTGGGCACCTTCGAGATGGACGCCAACTACGCGATCGCGCAGGCCGCCGCCGAGCGCCTGAAGCGCGAGGGCGCGACGCCGCTGCTCACGCGCGGGACCACGACCGACGAGGTCTCGCTCGTCGACCGCCCGAAGCAGGCCGTCGAGCGCGGGGCCGACGTGTTCGTCAGCCTGCACAACAACGCGCTCCCGGACGGCTCGAACCCGTTCGCCAAGCCGCGCGGCTTCACGGTGTTCTACTACCACCCGCACAGCCTCGCGCTGGGCCGCGCCGTGCACGCCGCCTACGCCGCGAAGGTCCCGCTCCCCGACGAGGGCCTGCAGTGGGACAACCTGCTCGTCGCGCGCCTCAGCGCGGTCCCGGCGATCCTGGTCGAGAACGCGTTCATCATACTGCCCGAGCAGGAGGCTCAGCTCAACGACCCGGCCTTCCGCGCCAAGCTCGCCGACGCGCTGGTCGCCGGCCTGCGCGAGTTCCTGCTCGAGGCCGGAGAGAAGAAGCCATGAGCCCCGTCCCCGCCGGCCGCCTGGAGTCGCTGTGCGAGTTGGTCGGCTTCCTCGACACCGTGAAGGAGGCCGACGACGACCGCGTGTGGTCGCGCGTCGCCGACAAGCTGGCGGCGGCGCTCGACTGCGAGGCCGCGACCTATTTCGTCTTCCTCCCGAAGAGCGGCCAGCTCGTCGCGCGCGCCGCGCTCGGCGGCGCCGGCCACCGCGTCGAGACGCGGCGCATCGAGTCCGGCCAGGGGCTGTGCGGCTGGGTCGCCAAGTACCGCGAGCCGCTCGTCGTCGACGACGCCTACGCCGACGCGCGCTTCCTCAAGAAGTTCGACGAGGCCACCGGCTACAAGACGCGCGCGGTGCTCGTGATGCCGCTGTACGACCGCCTGGAGCTGGTCGGAGTCCTCGAGCTGATCAACAAGCGCGCGGGGCCGTTCGACCCCGCCGACCTGGCGTTCGTGAAGGCCGCCTGCCAGTCGGCCGGCCACGCGCTGCGCGCGCTGCGCCTGGAGTCGACCGTCGACAAGGTGACCGCGCACAACGCCAGCATCCTCGAGAACCTCGGCGGCGGCTTCATCGCGGTGGACACGCACGGGCGGCTGATGCTGTGCAACCCGTCGGCGAAGAAGATCCTCGAGCTGTCCGACGACCTGCCGCTCGGCCAGCCGATCGACCAGAGCCTGATGTCCGTCCCCGAGATGGCCGAGCTGCTGATGGACACGCTGGTCAAGAAGGAGACGGTCAAGCGCCAGGACCTGCGCTGGAAGAAGCGCGGCGAGGCGCGCGTGCTCGGCTACTCGACCCTGCTCATCCAGGACCCCCGCGGCCAGGTGGTCGGCGCCGGCATCACCTTCCAGGACATCACGCAGTTCCAGAAGAAGGCCTGACCGTGAGGTCCCGCACCGAGTACCTGTGGTTCGAGACGCCCGAGCGGCGCGCGCTGGTGAACATCACCGGGCGCCTCGCCGACATCGTCGCGGCCTCGGGCGTGAAGGAAGGGATGTGCCTGGTGTCGGCGATGCACATCACCGCCGGGATCTGGGTCAACGACGAGGAGCCGGGCCTCAAGCAGGACCTGCTGGAATGGCTCGACCGCCTGGCCCCCTCCGCCGACTACCGCCACCACCGCACGGGCGAGGACAACGGCGACGCCCACCTCAAGCGGACGCTGCTCGGCCACCAGGCGCTCCTGCCGGTCACGAAGGGCGCGCTCGACCTCGGGCCGTGGGAGCAGGTGTTCTACGCCGAGTTCGACGGCCGCCGCCGCAAGCGCGTCGTCGTCAAGGTCCTGGGCGAGTAGCCCGCCTCACCGCTTCACGCACGTCGTCCCCACGCCCAGGAAGACCTGCTGGTAGCCGCCCGGACACGAGCTCGACGCGTCCTTGCCCAGGCAGGGCAGCGTCACCGGCGTCCCCAGCCCCGCCGTCGAGGTGAAGCCGCACAACCCCCCTTGCGGCGAGCCCGAGAGGTCGGCCCACGCGCCGTTGAACACGCGCACCGTCCGCGCCGCGCTGTTGTAGTACATCGTCCCCTCGACGCCGGGCGGGTCGCCGGGCAGCGCGCCGACGCGCACGGTCCCGGCGACGTCCAGCTTCGCCTGCGGGTTCGCGGTCCCCACGCCGACCTTGCCCGTCGGGTTGCTCGCCGGCGACAGGACGACGTTGCCGGCGTTGCGCGCCAGCGTGGTGTCCGCGGGCAGCGCCCCCGAGTTGCCGGTCGTCACGATCTGGTTGTACACGCCGACCGGCGCCGGGTAGGTGGTCTCGAGCGTCAGCGTCTCCGACGACAGGCGCAGGGCCAGCGCGCCGACGGCGGCGACGGCCAGCAGCGCCGCCCCCGTCCGGCGGTCGATGACGACGCGGATCACGATCTGGTCGCGCTTCACGGTCCCTCCCTGAGATTCATAACGGCGTGGCGCTCAGCGCGCAGGCGCGGCCCGACGCGGCCGCGGCGACCCGCACGCTCCTCCCCGACTCCGCGAACGGCCGGACGACGCACTCGCAGCGGCAGCCCAGCCCGGCGCAGGCGACGCCGGCGTCCCCGTCCGAGCCGCAGACGCCCTTGCGCGCCCACACCTCGACGACGCGGTTGACGGCCCCCGAGGCGGCGAGGTCGTCGGCGACGCGCGACTGCAGGCGCGCGGTCGTCAGCGCGGGCTGGAGGCGCGCGCGAAGGATCGCCGCGCACAGCAGGCCCGCCACGACGGACATGATCAGCACCTGGGCCAGCACCGCGCCGCGCTCCCCCCTCATTGGTTGCTCCCGGCCGCCGCGCCGACGGCGACCGCGGTGCGCGCGCTCGACGACACGTCCCCCGAGGCGAACGACAGCTCGACGTCCACGACGGGGCTCCAGCGCGACGGGCGCGTGAAGGCCGCGGACGCGCCGCGGACGACGCCGCCGCCGAACTCGGCCGCCGCGTCGCGGCCGCAGACGTAGCGCGCGGGACAGCCGCCGCCCTGGTGGTAGTACAGCGCGCCCTCGCGCGCGCACATCGCGAACCAGCGCGTCGGCCGCCCGGGGTCGGCCGCGACGAACGCGGCGCCCTCCGGGACGGCGTTGGCGCAGCCCTCCAGTCGGTCCGACGGGAAGCCGGGCATCGCGGGCGCCGTCACGACCGACGAGGTCCGCAGCGCCCGCTCGACCGCGCTCAGCGCGCCCGTCAGGCCGGACTGCGTGGACTGGGTCCGCGTCGCGCTGACCTGCGCGCGGACCAGCGGCAGCATCAGGCTGTTCAGCCCCACGATCACGAGCGAGGCCAGCGCCATCGCGACGACCAGCTCGATCAAGGTGAAGCCCGCGGCGCGCTCCCTCACGGGTCCTCCCACGAGACGTGGAACAGGACGTTCGGCTGCGGCCCGGCGGTCGTCGTCGCCAGCGACACGTCGTACGAGATCGCCCCGCGGTAGGCCGCCAGCTCCGGCGCCCAGCGCGCGGACGCCAGGTCGTGGTGCCCCGGCGCCAGCGCCCGCGCGCCGCTCAGGTCGCCCGGGAGCGTCCAGCCGTCCAAGCCCTCGCCCGGTCCCGTCGCCGCCGCCGGGTCGGCGGTCACGTACGCCTTCAGGTTCTCGGACACGCGCCGCACGGCGGACGCCGCGGCGACGCGCCGCGCGCCGCGCCCCGACGCCAGCGTGCCCGTCAGGGCGACGGACATGATGGGGACGGCCATCATCGCGACGATCAGGATGGCGATGACGACCTCGGCGAGGCTGGTGCCGCGGGTGCCCCTCATGCGGCCCCAGTATAGGGCGCGCGCCGTCGGCCGTCAACGCCCCGTCAGTCGGCGTCGAGGCCGCGCTGGGGGCAGTCGCGGCGCAGGGAGCAGGCGTCGCAGGCGGGGTTCAGCGCCTTGCAGACGCGGCGGCCGTGCAGGATCATCGCGTGCGAGAAATAGATCCAGTGCCGCTTCGGCACGCAGGCCATCAGGTCGCGCTCGACCTTCACGGGGTCGGCCTCGTCGGTGAGCCCCATCCGGTAGGCGAGGCGCTTCATGTGGGTGTCCACCACCACGCCTTCCGCTTTGCGGAAGGCGTTCCCCAAGATGACGTTGGCGGTCTTGCGCGCGACGCCGCGCAGGGTCAGCAGCTGCTCCATCTCCGCGGGGACCTTCCCGCCGAACTCGTCGCGCAGCGCGGTCGCGGTCTCGATGATCGACTTGGCCTTCATCCGGTAGAAGCCGCAGGAACGGATGATGCCCTCCAGTTCCTCGGGGCGGGCGCGCGCGTAGTCGTCGACCGTCTTGTAGCGCTGGAACAGCGTCTTCGTCACCTTGTTGACGCGCACGTCGGTGCACTGGGCCGACAGGATGGTCGCGAACAGCAGCTCGTGCGCGTTGGAGTGGTCCAGCTCGCACTTCGCGTCCGGGTACAGCCTCTTGAGCCCCGCGACGATCTTCCGGGCGCGCTCGGTCCGGTCCATCACTTCTTCTCGATCGGGTAGTAGTAGATGCCCAGGTTGACCGGGTTGTCGACGAAGCCCTTCACCCACTCGCGCATCGCGTACACGCCGGCCGGGTGCACGGTGAACAGCGCCGGGCAGTCCTCGGAGCCGCGCGCCAGGACCTTCTTGTACAGCGCGGCGCGCTTGGCCGGCGACGGCTCGGCGACCGCGGCCTCGATCATCCGGTCCAGCTCGGGGTCGGCGAAGCCCTGCGCCGACGGGTAGCGTCCCTGGCTGTGGTAGAACGCGTAGATGAAGTTGTGCGCGTCGGGATAGTCGGCGATCCAGCCGCGCGCGAACAGCGGCATCAGTCGGCGCTGGCCCTTGTCGACGAAGTTCGCCCAGTCCACGCCGCGCAGGTCGATCCGGAACTTCGGGTTCAGCCGCTCGACGCCTTTCTTGAGGATCTGCGCGGCCGCCTCGCGCACCTCGCCGCCGGTGTTGTAGGTCAGCGTGAACTTGAAGCCCTTGTCCCAGACCTTGCCGCCCCACGCCTTGCGCAGGCGCGCCTCCGCCTGCTTGAGGTCGTAGGAGTAGCGGGGCTGCTTGGCGTCGTACCCGGGCACCCACGGCGGGATCGGCCCGACCGCGCGCGCGGCGGTGCCCTTGAAGGTGTCGCGCAGGATCGCGTCGTAGTCGAACGCGTAGGCGAAGCCCTTGCGCACGTCCGGGTCGGCGAAGAAGTCCGGCGGGATGCCGTCGCCGTCGAGCCTGCCGGAGCCGATGTCGGGGTTCGCGACGGGATTGATCTTCACGGTGAAGAAGAGGGCCGGGTCGGTCTGCAGGCGCGGCAGCTTGTCGGCCAGGCGCACGCCGGGGATGCCGGCGACCTGCGACGCGTACGGGCGCGGGGTCTCGATGAGGTCGGCGTCGCCGGCCTGGAGCATCAGCTTGCGCGTGTTGAGCTCCGGCACGGTCTTGACCAGCACGCGCTTGAGCTTGGCCGCCCCCCGCCAGTAGCCGTCGTGGCGCTCGAGAAGGGTGTAGCGCGCGACGCGGTCCCAGCGCGCCAGCTTGAACGGCCCCGCGCCGTCCATGTGGTCGAACAGGTAGGACTTGTCCTTCGGCGGGTCGTTGTAGCGCTTCCACGACTCGGCGCTCCCGTCCCAGTCGCCGTGCGCGGCGCACCAGGCCTTCGGCAGCACGTACGACCAGCGCGCCATCACCGACAGGAACGGGCCGAACGGGCGCGGCAGCTCGACGACCACCTCGCGCCCCTCCACGCGCACGCGCTCGGCCAGCTTGGCGAAGTCCAGCGTGACCGCGCCCGACGAGTCCCGCGTGGACGGCGTCCCCGCGACCGGCTCGAGCAGCAGCGCGGCGGGACCGCCCGCCGGGTCCTCGATCATGAAGCGCAGCAGGGAGTAGCGCACGTCCTCCGGCGTCACCTCGGACCCGTCGTGGAACTTGACGCCTTTGCGGATCGGGAAGCGGTAGGTCCGGCCGTCGGCGGAGACGAGGCCGTTCTTGAGCGTCGGGACCTTCTCGGCGATGCGCGGCTCGAACTCGGACAGCGAGGAGCCCTTGAAGCCGATGACGGTCTCGTACACGTTCTGGATGATCGACTGGCTGGCGCCGTCGTAGGGCACCGCGGGGTCGAGGCTCGAGACGTCCGAGATCTCGGCGAGCGTGAAGGTGTCCGGGTTCTTGACCGGCTCGGCGTGCGCGGCGGCGGCGAGGAGCAGGAGGGCGGCGATCATGGGAGGATGATATCTCAATTTGGTCCAATAGGAGCATGCTCTCCCTCTCCCTCGCCGCGCTGCTCGCCGCTCCCGCCGCCGCCTTCGACGCGCCGAAGACCGCGCAGGCGACCTTGACCGCCAAGGACACCGCGTACTGGCTCAGCTCCACCGGGACGCTGACCTTCACGGACTTCCCCCAGCCGCTTGAGGCGACGCCGTTCGTGCTGGTGGACCCGGACAAGGCGTTCCAGACGATCGTCGGCATCGGCGGCGCGCTCACCGACGCGGCCGCCGACGCCTGGGCGACGCTGCCCCCCGCGAAACGCGACGAGGTGGTCAAGAAGTTCTACGACCCGAAGGACGGCATCGGCTACACGCTCGCGCGCACGAACATCCACTCCTGCGACTTCTCCAGCGCCACCTACACCTACGTCGCCGACAAGGACGAGGAGCTGAGGACCTTCTCCGTCGCGCACGACCGCGAGCACCGCCTCCCGCTGATCAAGAAGGCGATCGCCGCCGCCGGCGGCTCGCTCACTCTGTTCGCCAGCCCGTGGAGCCCGCCCGCGTGGATGAAGGACTCCGGGGACATGCTGCACGGCGGGCGTCTCAAGCCCGAGTACCGCCAGACCTGGGCCGACTACTTCGTGAAGTTCATCCGGGCCTATGAGAAGGAAGGCGTGCCGGTGTGGGGCATGACGGTGCAGAACGAGCCGATGGCCAGCCAGACCTGGGAGTCGTCCCTCTACACCGCCGCCGACGAGCGAGACTTCCTGAAATGGTACCTGGGACCGACGCTCGCGAAAGCGGGTCTCGGCGACAAGAAGGTCATGGTGTGGGACCACAACCGCGACCTGATGTACCAGCGCGCGCAGACGGTGTTCGACGACCCGGAGGCCGCGAAGTACGCGTGGGGCATCGCCTACCACTGGTACGAGGACTGGGCCGGCGGCCAGCCGCTGCACGACAACGTGCGCCGCGTGCA
>JACQBB010000188.1 GCA_016194625.1 Elusimicrobiota bacterium
GGACAAGCTGGACACCCAGGAGAAGAAGCGCCAGTTCATCATGAACGTGGTCTGCTTCGCGTCCTGCGTCGAGGGCCTGTTCTTCTTCGCGGCGTTCGCCTACGTGTACTTCCTGCGCTCGAAGGGCCTGCTCAACGGCCTGGCCGGCGGCACGAACTGGGTGTTCCGCGACGAGTCGATGCACATCGCCGCGGCGATGGAGGTCATCAAGACCGCCCGCGCCGAGGACCCGACCCTCTTCACCCCGAAGATGGAGGCCGACATCGTCGAGATGCTGAAGGACGCCATCGAGTGCGAGATGGCCTTCGCGACCGACCTGCTCGACCTGGGCGTCGCCGGACTCTCGCCCAACGGCATGCGCCAGTACCTGCAGTGCGTCGCCGACCAGCGCCTGGCCAACCTGGGCCTCAAGCCCGTGTTCGGCTCCAAGAACCCGTTCAACTTCATGGAGCTGCAGGACGTGCAGGAGCTCGCGAACTTCTTCGAGCGGCGCGTCTCGGCCTACCAGGTCGGCGTCACCGGCGCCGTCGCCTTCACCGACGAGTTCTAGGCTCCGTCAGGAGTCGCTGGACAGGTACTCGTCGACGGCCGTCCAGTAGCTGGCGAGCTCCTTCCTCAGCTCGGCCAGCCGCTCGGCGGCCTCGCGGTCGGCGCGGCTGCGCGCGGCGCGGCTGACCACCGAGTTGAGCTGCGGCCACAGCTCGCGCTCCTCGGACTCGAAGTGGGCGTCGAGCATCGCCACCAGGCGCTCGGCCAGCGGCCGCAGCAGGCGCAGGTCCACCCCGGCGCCCTCCTGGATCAGCGCCTCGGTCTCGGCGCGCAGGCGCGCGATCGCCGCGTGCTGGCGCGCCAGCGCCGCGGCGGCCGACACGGCGCCCGGCGACGACTCCAGCGGCTCGCCGAAGACCTTGTCCTCGAAGCGCTCGTGGCCGGCGAGCGCGTGGAGCAGGACGAGCAGGATGTTGCGGGTCTCGCGCGGCGCGCGCTCCTCGTCGCGGGCGTCCAGGCTGCGGCGCAGGCGGCGGCCCAGCTCGCGCATCAGCGCGTGCTCCTCGGCCAAGGACTGGAAGACGCTCATGACGGACCTCCCGGCGGCGGGCACGAGCGCACGCGCACGGTGAACGCGCTGCCCTTGCCGACCTGCGACTCGGCGTCGATCTCGCCGCCCATCGCGCGCAGGGCCTCGCGGCAGAAGGTCAGCCCCAGGCCGAAGCCGACCCCGCGCGGCACGCCCTTGGCTTGATAGAAGCGCTCGAAGATGTGGGGCAGGTCCGCCGCCGGGATGCCGGCGCCGTCGTCGGCGACGCGGATCGCGACCCAGCCGTCCTCCTGGCGCACGGACACGTGCACGACGCCCCCGGTCATCGTGAACTTCAGCGCGTTGTCGAGCAGGTTCAGCAGGACGCGGTGCAGCAGCTCGCGGTCGGTCGCGGCCCAGCAGCCCTCGCCGCCCACGCAGGCGCCGCCGCACTCGAGCGTGCGCTGCTTGTCGGCGGCGACCCCCTTCTCCTCGTCGAAGCACTGCTTGACGAGCGCGCCCACGTCGGTCGGGGACAGCGACACCGGCACGGAGCCCTCGCCCATCCGCGCGACGGTCAGGTAGGACTCGAGCAGGCTCTTGATCCGCTCGCAGGAGCGCACGGCCAGCGCGATCATCTCGAGGTCCCGCTCGCCCATCGCCGCCCCCGCGCCCTTCTCCTGGACCATGCGCAGGACGCCGAGGACGTTCGTCAGCGGCGAGCGCAGGTCGTGCGCGAACATGTGGCGCCAGTCGTCCTGGCGGCGCGCGAGCTCCGCCTCGCGGCGCGTGTCCTCGATGATCACGAAATGCCGCTCGCCCCGCGCGCGGCGCACGCGCAGGCAGCGCACGCGCAGGTTGCGCCGGTCCGGTCCCGCGTCGTACTGCCCCTCGAAGGTGACCGAGTCCTCCGCCCCCCCCGGCTGCTTGAGCGGGCAGTTCGCGTGGTCGACCCCCTCCAGGCGCCCGCACAGCAGGCCGCACAGCGCCGACTCGACGGCCTCCTTCTCCCCGACCCCCAGCAGCTCGCCCGCGGCCGCGTTCGCGTAAAGGAGCTTCCCGGACTCGTCGGCGATGCACACGCCGTCGGTCAGGCTGTCCAGAAGAGGCCGCAGGCCGTCGATGGACTCGGCAGTCATCTTCATAATTAGCCTATGCGACAATAAGGCCTTCGCCGCGCGCCGGAGGGCATACTTGACTAAAAATGTCATGTATCCTATACTCCCTCCATGCCCGTCGCTCCCCCCGCCGACCTCGTGAAAGTCGGCGACACCCCCCTCCTCGACGTGTCGTTCGCCTTCCCGGAGCTGGGCGCCAAGGTCTCGGTGCTGGCCAAGGCCGAGTGGCACAACCCCGGCGGCTCGGTGAAGGACCGCGCCGGCTGGTACATCTTCCGCGACGCCATCGCCAGCGGCAAGCTCACCAAGGACAAGGTCCTGCTGGACTCCTCGTCCGGCAACACCGGCATCGCCTACGCCTGGATCGGCGCGCGCCTGGGCTACAAGGTGAGCCTCGCCGTCCCCGGCTCGGTCGCCAAGCTGCGCCGCTCGATCCTGGAGGCGTACGGCGTCGAGCTGCTGTTCACCGACCCCCTGGAGGGCTCCGACGGCGCGATCCGCGAGGTGCGCCTGATGATGAAGGCCGAGCCCGAGCGCTACTTCTACGCCGACCAGTACTCGAACCCGATGACCTGGCGCGCGCACTACGAGACGACCGGCCCGGAGATCTTCGCGCAGACGCAGGGCCGCGTGACCCACTTCGTGACCGGCCTGGGCACCAGCGGCACCTTCGTCGGCGCCGGCAGACGCCTGCGCGAGCTGAAGCCCGACGTCCGGCTGGTCTCGATGGAGCCGGACGCGCCGCTGCACGGCCTGGAAGGCCTCAAGCACATGGAGACCTCGATCGTGCCCGCGATCTACGACGAGACGGTCGCCGACGCGAGGATGGAGGTCTCCACCGAGGAGGCCGCGGAGGCCGCGCGCCTGCTCGCCCGCCGCGGCGGCATCCTGCTGGGCCCGTCGGGCGGCGCCAACCTGGCCGCCGCGGTGCGCCTGGGCCGCGACCTGGCCAAGCAGGGCCGCGAGGCCGTGGTCGTCACCATCTTCGCCGACGCCGGCGAGCGCTACCTCGGCGAGAGGTTCTGGAACCCGTGAGCCTGAAGGTCTCCCGGGCCGTCGAGAGCGTCGTCGTCGCGGCCTGCGAGAAGGCCTATCCGGACGAGGGCTGCGGCCTGCTCATCGGCCCCGTCCCCGACGCCTTCGACGCGATCGGCCGCGCGGCCGCCGCCGACGAGGTCCGCCCCCTGCCCAACGGCTGGGACGCCTCGGCCAAGGCCAACCGCTACCTGATCGACCCGAAGCTGCTCGCCAAGGTCGAGACGGAGCTGGCGGGGACCGGGCGCGGCGTGATAGGCTTCTTCCATTCGCACCCGGACGCGCCGGCCTGGCCGTCGCCGTTCGACCTGATGAACGCGTGGCCGTGCCAGAGCTACTGGATCGTGCGCGTGGACGGCGGCAAGGCCGCCGACTCGCGCTCCTGGCAGAGGACGGAGGACGGGCGCTCCTTCGTCGAGGAAGAGATCGTCCTGGAGGGATGACATGAGCGTGGATATCCGGCTGCCGACGGCGCTGCGGGCGTTCGCCGACAAGAACGAGGTCGTGTCGGTCGAGGCGAAGACCGTCGGCGAGGCGCTCGAGGCGATGTTCGCCAAGCACGACCGCTTGAAGGCCCAGCTGCTCACGCAGGACGGCAAGCTGCGCTCGTTCGTCAACGTGTACGTCAACGAGGACGACGCCCGCGACAAGCAGGGCCTGGCGACGCCGGTGAAGGCCGGCGACGTGATCCTGGTCGTGCCCGCGATCGCCGGAGGCCGGTGATGTCGGCCGAGCTGTCGAAGGCCGAGCTGCGGCGCTACGACCGCCACGTCATCCTCCCCGAGGTCGGTCTCGCGGGACAGAAGAAGCTGAAGGCCTCGTCGGTGCTGTGCGTCGGCGCCGGCGGCCTGGGCTCTCCGCTCGCGCTGTACCTCGCGGCGGCGGGCGTGGGCCGCATCGGCATCGTGGACTTCGACGTGGTGGACGAGTCGAACCTGCAGCGCCAGATCATCCACGACACGCCCTCGGTCGGGACGCCCAAGCTCGAGTCGGCCAAGAAGCGCCTCGCCGCGCTGAACCCGCACGTCGTCGTCGAGACCTACGAGACGAAGCTGAGCTCCGCGAACGCCGTCGAGCTGTTCCGGAAGTACGATGTCATCGCCGACGGCACCGACAATTTCGCGACCAGATATCTCGTCAACGACGCCTGCGTGCTCACCGGCAAGCCCAACGCCTACGGCTCGATCTTCCGCTTCGAAGGCCAGCTCTCGGTGTTCGGCCTCAAGGACGGTCCTTGCTACCGCTGCCTGTACCCCGAGCCCCCGCCGCCCGGCCTGGTGCCCAACTGCGCCGAGGCGGGCGTGCTCGGCGTGCTCCCCGGCGTCATCGGCACCATGCAGGCCGTCGAGGCCCTCAAACTCATCCTCGGCATCGGCCGCCCGCTCTCGGGCCGGCTGATGTTGTACGATGCGCTCGAACAGAGCTGGCGGACCTTGAAGGTCAAGAAAAATCCGGCCTGCCCCGTGTGCTCCGAGAATCCGAGCATCAAGGCGCCGATCGATTACGAGGCCTTCTGCGGCCTCAAGGAGAAAGCCCCCGTGACCATCCCCGAAATTTCCGTCCAGGACCTCAAGGCGAAGCTCGATAAGAAGGAAAAATTCGTGCTCCTCGACGTACGCGAGCCGCAC
>JACQBB010000240.1 GCA_016194625.1 Elusimicrobiota bacterium
TCAGCAGTTGGCGGTCCTTCTGGAGCGTCGCCAGGTCCTTTTGGAGCTTGGCCTGCTTCTTCTCGAGGTCGGGCACGCGGCCGAAGCGGATCTCCGCGGCCTTGGCCAGGTCGCCCAGGCGCTCGGCCTTCTTCTCGTCGGCGCGCAGTTCCTCTACGGACTCCTTGGCCTTGCGCAGGTCGCCGATGAGCGCCTTCTCCTTCTTCCAGTGCGCGCGCAGGTCCTCGGACTTGGCCTTCAGCCCCTTGAGCTCCTTCTCCAGAGCCTTGAGGCGCTCGGCGCTGGGCGCGTCGCCCTCCTTGCGCAGGGCGGTGGCCTCGATCTCGAGCTGTCTGATGCGGCGCTCGGACTCGTCGAGCTCCTGCGGCAGGGAGTCGATCTCCATGCGCAGGCGGCTGGCGGCCTCGTCGACCAGGTCGATGGCCTTGTCGGGGAGCTGGCGGTCGGCGATGTAGCGCTCGGACAGCGTCGCCGCGGCCACCAGCGCCGCGTCGCGGATGCGCACGCCGTGGTGGACCTCGTAGCGTTCTTTGAGGCCCCGCAGGATGGCGACGGTGTCCTCGAGGCTCGGCTCGCCGACCAGCACGGGCTGGAAGCGCCGCTCCAGCGCGGCGTCCTTCTCGATGCCCTTCTTGTACTCGTCGAGCGTGGTCGCGCCGACGCACCGCAGTTCGCCGCGCGCCAGCATCGGCTTGAGCAGGTTGGCGGCGTCCATCGCGCCCTCGGCGGCGCCCGCGCCGACGAGCGTGTGCAGCTCGTCGATGAAGAGGATGACGCGGCCTTCCTGCGCCGAGACTTCCTTCAGGACCGCTTTCAGCCGCTCCTCGAACTCGCCGCGGAACTTGGCGCCGGCGACGAGCGCGCCCAGGTCCAGCGCGATGACCGACTTGTCCTTGATGCCTTCGGGCACGTCGCCCGCGACGATGCGCTGGGCCAGCCCCTCGACGATCGCGGTCTTGCCGACGCCGGGCTCGCCGATGAGCACCGGGTTGTTCTTGGTGCGGCGCGAGAGGACTTGGATCACGCGGCGGATCTCGGCGTCGCGGCCGATCACGGGGTCCAGCTTGCCGCGCCGCGCGGTCGCGGTCAGGTCGCGGCCGTACTTCTCGAGCGCCTGGTACGAGGCCTCGGGGTCCTGCGAGGTCACCCGCTGGGAGCCGCGGACCTGCGTCAGCGCGGCGAGCGTCTTGTCCGGGGTCAGGCCGAAGCGGGACAGGAGCTTGGCGCCGGCCTCGCCGTTGTCGAGGATACCGAGCAGGACGTGCTCGACGGACACGAACTCGTCCTTCATCGCCTTCATCCGGTCCTCGGCCTTGATCATCGCCTTGTCGAGGTCGGGCGACGCGTAGAGCTTCCCGCCGGAGACCTGGGGCTTCTTGCCGAGCGCGCGGTCGAGCTCGGCGGAGACCGCTTTCGGGTCCGCTCCGGCCTTCTTGAGGACCTCGGCGGCGACGCCGCCGTCCTGCGCGAGCAGGGCGGCGAGCAGGTGCTCCTCGCCGAGCTCCTGGTGGCCGCGGCGCTGGGCGAGCGCCTGGGCGTCGGCGAAGGCTTGCTGGGTCTTGAGCGTCCAGCGGTCGGGGTTCATCGAGAGGTCCTCCTGAGGCCGCGCGGGAGCGCGGCGGGACTCGGCCTACCTCTCATTATTGTGCAACATTGCGACCGTCGGAGCGGGCCGCCGTCGCGCCGGGCGCCGTCCCGGTCGACGCGACCAGGTCCTTGGCGATGCGCAGCGACTCCTCGAGCACCGCGTCCGGCGCGTCGGGCGCGCGCTCGTAGCCTTCCTCGTCCTCGGACGGGAGCGCGGAGGCGGTGCCGGTGGACGGGGCGACCGCCGGAGCCTTGCCGTCGAGCATCGCCAGCGTGATCTCCTCGAAGGTCATCGGCTTCTGCTTCAGCGCGATGCGCTCCTTCTTGCGCGACTCGACCCGGTCCTCGTCGGTCTTGCGCTCGGCCAGGCGCTTGGCCTCGTTGAGGGAGACGGCTTTCTCCTTCTTCTGCTTCTCCCAGCGCGCGAGGTCCTCGCGGATCCAGGCGAACTCCTTCGAGACCGCGAGACGCTCCGCCGACGCCTTGGCCAGCGCCGGGACGCGCCCTTCGACGGCGCCCGCGCGGTCGTAGGCGGCCGGCTCGATCTCGTCGTACGGCAGCGCGTCCTTCTGCGCGGACTCGGTCATGTCGGAGATGTCGCCGCTGGACGGCAGGTGGATGTCGGGGATGACGCCGCGGTTCTGGGTCGAGCCGCCCGACACGCGGTAGAACTTCTGCACGGTGAGCTTCAGCGCGCCGGGCTTGTACGCGCGGTACGCGGGCGGCAGGTATTGATTGAGCTCGAGCACCGACTGCACGGTGCCCTTGCCGAAGGTGCTCTTGTCGCCGACCACGACCGCGCGGCCGTAGTCCTGCAGCGCGGCCGCGAAGATCTCCGCGGCCGACGCCGACGCGCGCGAGGTCAGCACGACCATCGGGCCGTCGTAGCCCTGCTCCTCCTCGGTGTCGCGCAGGACGCGGATGGTGCCGCGCGCGTCCTTGACCTGGACGACGGGGCCGTCCTTGATGAACAGCCCCGTCAGGCTCACGGCCTCGGCCAGCGAGCCGCCGCCGTCGCGGCGCAGGTCGACGACGATCGCGTCGACCTGACGCTTGCGCAGCTCGACGATCAGCCGCTCGGTGTCGCGCGTCAGGCTCTTCGCGTCGTCGCCGCCGCGCATGTCGGCGTAGAACGAAGGGAGGTCGAGCACGCCGATCTTGGACGCGTGGCCGCCCTTCTCCTTGGCCGGGAGGGTGTAGACGCGGGCCTTCGCCTCCTGGTCGGTGAGCTTGATCTCGTCGCGGACGATGGGGACGACCGTCCGGGCGGAGGCGTCGAGGGCGTCGTTGGGGATCACGCGCAGGCGCACGGTGGTGCCCTTCTCGCCGCGGATCATCGCGACGACCTTGTCGAGCTTCATGCCGACGACCTCGACGAACGGGCCGTCGCCCTGGGCGACCGCCTCGACCTTGTCGTTGGGCTTGAGCTTCTTGCCGGACTCGGCGGGGCCGCCGGGCACCAGCGAGACGATCTTCGCGTAGCCGTCCTCCGAGCGCAGGACCGCGCCGATGCCGACCAGCGACAGCTTCATGCTGATGTCGAAGTTCTCCTTGGAGGAGGCCGCCAGGTAGTCGGTGTGCGGGTCGAAGACGTGCGTCAGCGAGGACAGGTAGTCCTGCAGGATGTCGGAGCCGTCGTAGTCCTTGTAGGAGCGCAGGAGGCGGTCGTAGCGCGTGTCGATCGTCTCCTGGATCGAGGTCTCCTTCGCGGGCTTGGCCTCCTTCTTGGGCTCGGCGGCGGCGACGGCGGCGGTGCTGACGGCGGGGGCGGCGGCGGTCTTCGACTCCGCGGCCTTGGCCTTCTTCGCGGCCTCGGCCTTCGCCGCGGCGGCCTTCGACTCCTCGGCCTTGAGCCGGGCCATGCGCTCGAGCAGGACCTCGTGCTTGATGCGCAGGCGCCA
>JACQBB010000241.1 GCA_016194625.1 Elusimicrobiota bacterium
CCCGCGCCTGGTCGTCCTGGCCGAGCGCCCGCGCGACGAGAAGCCCCCGCGCCGCAACGCCCCCGACGACGGCCTGCCCATCGCGCTGCGCATCAAGGGCCGCCGATGACGCGCGGCCGCTGAGATGGACGCGATCGCGGCGCTGCTCGGCGCGGCGGCGCTGTCGGCGATGCTCTTCGCCTCGCGTCTCCCGCCCGGACCGGAGTTCTTCCTGCCCCGCCGCGGCGGCTACGCGCTGTACCGCGCCGCCTGGGCGGCGTTCGCGTTCCCGGGCGGCCGGGTCCTTTTTTCCGCGCTCGTCGCGGCGCTGCTCGCGGTCGCCGCGGGGTCGATCGCGGTCGCGCTGAACCGCGCGCTGAAGACGCGTCCGCGCCGTTGGAGCGCCTGGGCGGGGCTCGCGGCCGGGCCGGCGTTCGCCGCGGCGCTGGCGTGGCGGCTGCTCGGCCGCGCGCTGGACCTGATCCAGCTGGTCTGGTTCCCGTACGGCGGCTTGGACGCGCGCGAGGCTCCGGTCTCCTTCGTCCTGTTCGCGCTGGTCTTCGGCGCGGCCGCCTACGCCGCCGTCTCCTGGGTCGCGGGCCGGCGCCGCGCGGCGACGCTCGCCGCGGCCGCGCTGGTCGCGGCGGACCTGGGCGCCGGCCTGTTCGCGGCGTCGCGCGGAGTCGGCCGGGGCCCGGCCGAGCCCGCCGCGGCGGGGAAGACCCTGTTCGTCGTCCTCAGGGCGCGAGGTCTACGCGCTGGCTCCCGACGTGTTCTCCGGTCCCGACCGGAGGGCGGCCCTGCGCGTCGAGGCGGCCCGTCCGGGCGACGCGCGCGCCTTGCCGGCGCTGCGCGCGTTGTACGAGGAGGAGACCAAGCGCTGGGACCTGTCCGGGCTGCGGACGGCGCTGCTGGCGGGCGTCGCGCGCCGCGACCCCTTGGCGGTCTCCGTCCTGCTCGCGCATCTGCGCTCCGCCGCGCCGTCGGCGGAGGCGCTGGCGGCGCTGGGCGCGGTCGCCGACGAGGACTCCTGGCGCGTCGGCTCGTCGGGCGCCGCGGCCGTCTCCCGGGCCTACGCGCGGCTGGGCGACCCGGTCGCCGCGTCGCGTTGGGCCGAGAAGGCCGGCGCCGGGATCCCGCCCGGCCTTCTGGATGCCGCGTCCGGGGGGGCGCTGCGCCCGGGCCGCGTCCGCGGGACGCTGCGCGCCTCCGGTCCCGCACGCGTCGCCTTGTACGCCAAGGACGACTCGGCGGCGCCGTATCTCCTGGACGCCGGCGGCTTCGTCGCTTCCGCGGAGCCCGACGCGCGCGGCCGCTTCGAGTTCGCGGGTCTGCCCGCCGGCCGCTACTACCTCGCCGTCGCCGTCCCGGAGGGAGACGGCCGGCGGGGGGAGGTCTCGGTGACCGGGTCCCGGGGCGACATCGTCCTCGACCCCCGGCGTCCGGCCCTCGACCTCCCCCCGCTCTCGGTCGTATTCAGTCGGCGCTGACCACGCGGTAGACGGTCCCGCCCCAGAGCACGGTCACCTCGTCTCCCAGCGCGAACCAGCGCGCCAGCTCGCGGTGAGCCGCGAGCAGGTCGAAATACTCCGCGCTGCGCGCCTTCACGGTCTTCTTGGCCGCCGACGCGGCCCCGTCGCCTTCCGCGTCCGCGTCGGTCCAGACGCCGCCGCGGCGGTAGAAGGTCTTGTCGCCGACGGTCCGCGTCTCCACGGCCGCCCGGCCCTCGTCCTTCAGGTCCGCGCGCGCCTTCTTCTCGAACGCCATGAGCATCGCCTCCGGCGCCGCCGCCGCCGGCGCGGCCCCGGGCGCGGACGCGCCGCGCACCGCCGATACGGAGCCGAACTTCATGCCGTCCAGCGCCTGCGAATCGGCCTGCGCGCTCAGCGCGCTTCCCGCTCCGCCGGAGAAGCCGCTCGTCGCGGCGTTCCGCGCCATCGCCTCGAAGCGGCGGCGCGCGGTCTGCTCCGCGACGCGCCGGTCCGCGCCCTCCTCGGTCACGAGGAACGAGGTGTAAGGGGTCACGATCCCGTACTTCTTGGCGAGCTTCACGATGGAGGCGACGGCCTCCGGGTCCGCCGGGCGGCCGGACATGCGCAGCGCGTCCAGCTCATGCGCGACGCGCTGGCTCGCCCACAACCGCGGCAGGAAGGCGTCGCGGCCCGCCTCGGACGGCAGCTCCACGGGATATTCGAAGCGGACCTCGCGGCCTCCCGTCTTTCCGGTCACGACCAGCGTGCCGCGGCCGCCCGTCTTGTAGCGGCCGTACAGGGTCAGCTCCGACCCATGGAACAGGTCGGGCACGGGGCGCGGGTAGACCTGCGCGGTCTCCAGGCCGCGCCACTCGACGCGGACGTCGGTCAGCGCGGGGCGCGCGACCTTCTGGTACAGCGCCGACACCTTGGTCTCGATGTCCTCGCCGGGCGCGACGTAGTCGCGGGCTCCGCGGCCGGCGTCGGCCAGCTTGTCGAGGAGCAGGGTGTTCACGTCGCCGCCCACGCCGAAGTCGAACAGGCGGGCGCGCACGGACTTGTTGGCGTCCGCGACGCGGGACAGGATCGCGTTGACGTCGGTCTGACCGACCGTCGGCACGCCGTCGGTGAGGAAGAACAGCATCGGCACGCGGCCTTCCGGCCGAGCCAGCAGCTTGAGACCCTCGGTCAGCGCGGCCTCGATGTTGGTGCCGCCGGCGGCGTCCAAGCCCTCGATGTAGCGCTTCGCGCGGGCCTTGTTCTCGGGGGTCGCGGGCAGGAGGCCGCCGTCCATCTCGTTCCAATCCGTCGCGAAGTCGACGATGCCGAAGCGGTCGCTCGCGCCGAGGCGGGAGACGCAGTACTGCAGCGCCTTCTTGGCCTGCTCCATCTTGCCGTCGTCGCCCATGGAGCCCGAGCGGTCGAGCACGAACACGACGTCCTTGGGCGCGGCATGCGCGGCGGCGTCCTGCACGCGCGGGGACAGCGACAGCATGAAGGTCCCGTCCTCGCCGGTCTCGCGGTAGGCCAGCACGCCGGCGGACAGCGGGTCCCGCTGGAGGGAGAACATCAGCGCGAGGTCCTGCGGCCCGTCGGCGCCTTCCTCGTAAGTGACGAGCGCTTCGCGTTCGCCGCGGCGTTCCACGCGGACCGCCGAGCCGGGCGAGAACAGGCTGCGCATCGGGCGGCTGGTGCGGACCTCGACGCGGGCCGAGGCCTTCCCGCCCTCGGCCGACGCGAACCGGGCCGACCGCATCGGCACGCGCAGGCTCACCAGGCCGCCGCTCTGCGGCAGGGTCTGCGTCAGCTTCAGCTCGGCGACCATGTCGCCGCGCGGCTCGATCGGGAACACGCGGGCGCGGAACATGCGCTCCCCGACGAGCTCGAGCAGGCCCGGGTCGCGGGCCTGGCGGACGATGCCTTCGTAGATGGAAGCGGCTTGCGCCGATTCGAGCAGTTCGCCCTTGGTCGTCTTCCCCCCGACGGTCATCGCGAACCCCGACAGGGCCGCGTCGGCCGGGATCGGGACCATGAGGACGCCCTCGAGCCGGCGGTCGGTGGGATTGTGGAAGGTGATGCGGTAGGTCAGCTCGGCGACCGAGTCGGTCACGACCCCTTCCACGCGATAGCCGGACATCGTCACGGGAGCCGCGTCGGGCGGCAGCGCGGGCGTCGGGACGCTCGGGCGCGGACCCGGGCGCGGGCCGGGGAGAGGGCGCGGCATCGGCAGGAAACGCGGCGGCGTCTGACCGGGGAGCAGTCCGCGCAGGAACGGGTTGACGGTCCCGACCGGCCAAGCGAGCAGCTGCTGTGCGGCGGCGGGCGCGGCGGCGAGTGCGGCGGCGAGGACGGCGAGCGGAGCGATGCGTCTCATGGTCCACCTCCTATGCGGGAGGTGTGACTCCGCGTCCGCGGGAATGTTCCCGGTCAGCGCGGCGAGGCGTCGAAGATGAGGACGGTCCGCGGCTCGAGCGGGATCGGCGCGACGCGGTCGTGCGCCGCGTCCGGCTCCTCCTCGGGGGAGAGCGCGCGGTAGGCGACGTCGACCGAGTTCGGCCGCGGCGTCACGGAGACGATCTTCGTCGCCGACGGCTTGATCAGGACGAGCCGTCCTGACGCGAAGTCCACGGACGGCGGCTCGCCGGGGAATCCGAGGAGGACCCAGGACGAGGCGAGGCTGCGGGCGTCGGTGAACACCAGGCCCGCGTCTGGAGACAGGCGGCCGGGCCCGAGAGCCGCCGGGGCCCGTTCGGCCTGGATCTCGGCGGGCATCGACTGGGAGGCCTTTTTAAGGAGGGACGGGGTCGGAGCGGCGATCTTCGGGGTCGCGGGCGGGTTGGCGAGGGCCTGCATGACGCCGCCGCCGGAGGACTTGTCCATGACCTTCGCGATGCCGAGCTTCTTCTTCTCGGATTCGATGTAGCCGAACATCTGCTCGTTGCGCGCGGAGCGCTCTTCTTCGGTCATCGCGGAGGCGCCGCGTTCGGCGACGACCGCATTGCCTCCGTCGAAGCCGAGGGGAGATCCGGCGGCGCGCGCGCGGGCGGCGGGCCGCGCGGGTCTTTCGTCTTTCTTCGCCTCCATCGCGGCGCCGCGGACGGCCGATGCGGCTCCGGGCGCCGGGGCCGCGGCCGGCGCGTTCTCGGCCAGCAAAGGAGGCGTGTCGCCGCGCCGAACCGGCTCGGAGGCGGCGCCGACGATGTCGAGGGCCTTCGTCTCCGCGGCGTTCCCGCCGGAGCCTTCGCCCGATCCTCCGGAGACTCGGCTGGCGAAGTCGAGCTGGGACACGGGAGCAGACTTGGAATCGACGATCGACGCCGCGCCCGGAGGATGCATCAGGGCCTCGTCGGCGGGGGAGGTGGCCTTGTCCCAGAGGACGAACGCCACGACGGCGCAGGAGAGCGCGAAGGCGACGGGCCGGGCGACCGGGGGGAGGAACACCCAGTCGGCCTTGGGGGCTTCGCCGCGCGCGCGTCGCGCCTGGAAGCGGGCGAGGAAGCCCGGGGGGAGCGGCTCCTTCGGCAGCTCCTTCACCGCCTGGGCGACGGCGCGCAGCTCGTCGAGCTCGCGGCGGAGTTCCGCGGAGGCGCGCAAGCGCTCCTCGAGCGCCTTCCTCTCGGCCTCGGGGAGGGCGCCGTCGAGGTACGCGGACAGGAGTTCTTGGTTCTCGTCGTTCATGGGGTCGCCGCCGTCTTGAGCAAGAGCGTCTTCAGCTTCGCGCGCGCGCGGAACAGCCGCGACTTCACCGTCCCCTGCGGCAGGTCCAGCGCCGCGCCGATCTCCTCATACGACTTGTCCTCGATCTCGCGCAGGACGACGATCGCCCGGTCGTCCTCCTCGAGCTCCAGCAAAGCCCTCTGCACGGCGTCGGCCCGCTCCTTCTTCGCCAGGTCCGCGTCGAGCGGCGGGTCGTCGGCCGGGAGGTCCCGGACCTCGTCCTCGCCGTCGTCGCCGGAGACGAGCCCGAGCGTCACGGTCTTCCAGAAGCGGCGCCGCTTCTCGGCGCGGACGCGGTTCTTCCAGGCGTTGACGGTGATGCGGTACGCCCAGGTCGACGCCAGGCTCTCGCCCCGGAAGCCCGGCAGGGCCCGGACGGCCCGCAGCAGCGCGTCCTGCGCGAGGTCCTCCGCGTCCGAGCGGTTCCCGGTCAGGCGCAGCGCCAGGTTGTAGACCAGAGCGGCGTGCTTGTCCAGGAACTCTTGTTCGGACACGGGCTGTGACCCCGGGATCGAGGGGATGTTCCCGCTAGCGCTCGTACGCGGCCAGCTTCGGGGCGACCGCGAACGGGGCGCCGGTGACCTTCTTCACGCCCTCGACGGTCGCGTCGGGGTGGAGCGCGGTCATCAGCAGGCCGTCCTTCGTGAGCTCGAAGGTCGCCAGTTCGGTGACGATCGTGTGCACGACGTTCTTGCCGGTGAGGGGGAGCGTGCACTTGGGGAGGATCTTGGGCTTGCCGTCCTTGGTCGCGTGCTCCATGGCGACGATGACCTTCTTGGCGCCCGCGACCATGTCCATCGCGCCGCCCATGCCCTTCACCTTCTTGCCGGGGATCATCCAGTTGGCGAGGTCGCCGTCGGCGGAGACCTCCATCGCGCCCAGCACGGTCGCGTCCAGGTGGCCGCCGCGGACCATCGCGAAAGATTCGTGCGAGCCGAAGTAGGAGCAGCCGGGGAGCTCGGTGATGGTCTCCTTGCCGGCGTTGATCAGGTCGGGGTCCTGCTCGCCCTCGTGCGGGTAGGGGCCGTAGCCGAGCATGCCGTTCTCGGTGTGGAGCGTGATCTCCACGCCCTTGGGCAGGAAGTTCGGGATCAGCGTGGGGATGCCGATGCCGAGGTTCACGTAATCGCCGTCCCGGAGGAGGCGCGCGGCCTGCTTGGCGATGACGACGCGGGCGTCTTTGGGCTCAGACATGGGCGGCCGCCTTCCTCACGGTGAGTTTCTCGATCGGCTTCTTGTACTGCAGTCCGGGCAGGACCATGTCCACGTAGATGCCCGGGGTGTGGATGTGGTCCGGGTGCAGGCCGCCGATCTCGACGAGCTGTTCGACCTCGGCGATCACGCAGGAGGCCGCGGTCGCCATGACCTGGTTGAAGTTGCGGGCGGTCTTGCGGTACTCCAGGTTGCCGAGCACGTCGCCCTTCCAGGCCTTGACCAGCGCGAAATCGGCCTTCAGGCCGCGCTCGAACACGTGCCAGCGGCCGTCGAACTGGCGCGTCTCCTTGCCCTCGGCCACGGGCGTGCCGTAGCCCGTCGGGGTGAAGAAGCCCGCGATGCCGGCGCCGCCGGCGCGGATGCGCTCGGCGAGCGTGCCCTGCGGGTTCCACTCGACCTGCACGCGGCCGTCCAGCGCCATCTCCTCGAAGGCCTTGCACTCGCCGCCGTAGGACATGATCATCTTCTTGACCTGCCCGTTGCGCAGGAGCGTGCCGATGCCGAAATCGTCGAGGCCGGCGTTGTTGGAGACGAGCGTCAGGCCCTTGGCGCCGTGCGCCAGGAGGGCGGCGAGCAGGTTCTCGGGGATGCCGCACACGCCGAACCCGCCGACCAGGATGGTCGCCCCGTCGGGGATCTTCTTGACCGCTTCCGCGGCCGTGGAGACGGTCTTGTTCATGACCGGATTCTACAATACTGCGCGGCGGACGGAGCGGCGCGCTCCCCGTCGAAAAGAAGAGCCCCGTCCGGGGTCCCGGACGGGGCTCTTTGCGGACGGCGCGGCGGTCAGGCGACCGCGAGCGCCTTCTTGGACTTCGCGCCCTTGCCGAGGACTTCCTCGCGCAGCGCTTCGGCCCGGTCCGTCTTCTCCCACTCGAAGCCCTTCTCGGTGCGGCCGAAGTGGCCGTACGCGGC
>JACQBB010000059.1 GCA_016194625.1 Elusimicrobiota bacterium
CGGGCGCGCCTACGACCTGACGACCCTGAAGCCCGTCGGCAACGCCCAGCTGATGTTCCAGTCCACGAACGGAGGGACCGTCGCGAACGTGGCGACCGACAACTTCGGCCGCTACGCGGTGGTCCTCCCCCGCCTCCAGGAGGGCGCCGTCGTCGCGGTGTCCGCCGACCCGCGCTACGCGACGACCGTCCTCGACGAGCCCGACATCCCCTACCGCACCCTCTCCGCCGAGGAGCGCCGCTCGATCGCGCGCAGCGCCGTCGACGGCGACGTGCGCCCGACCGCGATCTCCGACCCCGCGGGCGACCCCAGCCTGTCGCGCGACCTGTTCCTGGCCCCCGCGCGCTGAGCGCGGCCCGGATATAGTATCGTCTCCGACGGAAAAGAAACCCATGCTGTCCGCCCTGGCGCTCTGCCTCGCCCTCCTGACGACCTCCGCCGCGCGCGCCGACGAGAACGCCCCGGCGTCCACCGCGACCCTGCGCGGCGTCCACTACACCGGCTGGAGCGCGGGCTCCACGAAGGGCCGCCTCAAGTTCCGCGACGAGATGAGGGCCGCGGGGTTCAACGCGGTCGTGATCGCGCTGAAGGACTACGACGGCCACGAGTTCGTGAAGGACGTCCCTCTCGCGTCGAGGACCAAGTCCTTCATGAACGCGATCCCGGACCTGCCGCGCGCGGTCAAGGACTTCAAGGACGCGGGCATCTACACGATCGCGCGCATCGCGGTGTTCAAGGACGACCACTTGGCCCGCGCGCGCCCGGACCTGGCCGTCCACTTCCCGGACGGGCGCGTCTGGGCCAACGACAAGGGGACCGCGTGGGTCGACCCCTATAAGAAGGAGGTCTGGGAGTACGCGATCGACATCGCCTCCCGCGCCGCCGTCGCCGGCTTCGACGAGATCCAGTTCGACTACATCCGTTTCCCGTCGGACGGCAAGACGCGCCTGTGCCGCTACTCGCGCGCCGACCACACGCCCGCGACCGCCGGCGAGGCGCTGCGCGGGTTCCTGACGCTCGCGCGCGAGCGGCTGAAGCCGCTCGGCGTGAAGCTGTCGATCGACACCTTCGGCCTGACCGCGAGCGTGGACAACGGCATGGGCATCGGCCAGCGCCTCGACCAGATGGCCGACCTCGTCGACTTCGTCTCGCCGATGATGTATCCGTCGCACTACGCTCACGGCGAGTACGGGCTCAAGAACCCGAACCGCCAGCCGTACCTGACGATCCGCCAGGGCGTCGCCGACGCGCTCGGCCGCCTGGGCGGGAAGCCCGGGCAGCTGCGCCCGTACTTCCAGGACTTCTCGCTCGGCGTGAAGTACACGCCGGCCTTCGTCCGCGCGCAGATCCGCGCCGCCGAGGAGCAGGGCGTGCGCGGCTGGATCCTGTGGAACCCGCAGAACCGCTACACCTGGTCGGCCGCCGCCGCCGGCCCCATGCAGAAGCCCGAGGTCGAGGTGAAGACCTCCACGATCCCGACGGCCAAGGCCGCGCGGCGGCGCCGCGCTCCCGCGGCGCCGACCGAGCCTCCGCCGGACGCGCCCGCGCCCCTGCCGGCGACGCCCGCCGCCGAGGCGAAGCCCGCCGAGCCCGCCGCCGACGCGTTCGCCCCCTCTCCCGAAGCCCCGCCGTCCCCCGCCGCGCCGTCGACGCCCACCCAGGAGGTCCGCTGATGCTCCGACTCGCCCTCGTCTCCCTGCTCGCGCTCGTCCCCGCCGCTCCCGCGCTCGCCAAGAAGGCGCCGGCCGTCCCGCCGCCGTCGGTCCCGGCGACCCTGCCCAAGCCGCTGCCGACCGACGAGATGGGCGTCACCATCCATCGTCTCCCCAACGGGCTGACGGTCTACCTCAGCCCGAACAAGGGGATGCCGAGGATCACCGCCTACATCGCCGTCCGCGCCGGCCCCTCGCCGTGCCCAACGAGCTCGACCGCTTCTACCGCGCGATCGGCGCGGACGCGCTGAACGCCCACACCTCCAACGAGGAGACCGTCTACGAGGTGGACATCCCGTCCAACCGCCTCGAGCAGTGGGCCGCGATGGAGTCCGAGCGCTTCGCGCATCCCGTGTTCCGCCTGTTCCCCGGCGAGCTCGAGGCCGTGTATGAGGAAAAGAACCGCGGGATGGACAACGCCGAGCGCATCCTCCACGAGGAGGTCGAGAAGGAGCTCTTCAAGAGGCACCCGTACGGCACCCAGACCACGCTCGGCACCATCGAGCACCTGAAGAACCCGTCGCTGGCGACGATGCGCGCGTTCTACGACCGCTGGTACGTCCCCAACAACATGGCGATCGCGCTCGCCGGAGACTTCGACCGCGACCAGGCGCTCGCCGTCGTGACGAAGGCGTTCTCCTCCTGGACGCCGAAGGCCCTGCCCCCGGCGCAGGCCTGGCCGCTGCCCAAGCCGAACGGGGAGGAGCGCTACGAGGTCAAGTACGAGGACGAGGAGAAGGTCGTCGTCGCGTGGCCGACCGTCGCCGACTCCCATCCCGACGCCGACGCGCTGTCCGTGATGGACATGCTGATGGACAACTCGGCGGCGGGCCTGATGAACCTGCGCCTGAACCAGGCGCAGAAGGTGAAGACGTCGGGCTCCTATCCGTCGATGCGCAACGACGCCGGCGCCTGGTACATGTGGGCGGCGACGAAGAAGGGCCAGACGCCCGAGGACGCGCTCAAGCTCCTGCTCGAGACCGCCGAGGCCGTGAAGAACGGCGAGTTCGACGAGGCCGACATCGCGGCCGTCATCACCGACTTCGAGATCGGCCGCAAGCGCGGGCTGGAGAGCAACACCGCCCGCGCCGCCGCGATGGCGGGCAGCTTCGTCTCGCTGGAGCCGTGGGAGCGCTCGGTCGGCCGTCTCGACCGCCTGCGCGCCGTGACGAAGGACGACGTCGTGCGGGTCGCCAAGAAGTACCTGGGCCCCGACCGGATCGTCGTGTTCCGCCGCAACGGCAAGCCCGAGATCCCGAAGATCGACAAGCCCGGCTTCACCCACCTCGAGATCGACCCGAAGCGGGAGTCCGACTTCCTCAAGGCTGCGCTCTCCGTCGCGCCGAAGCCGATCGAGCCGCGCTGGCTCGCCCCCGGCCGCGACTACACGATCGCCCCCGTCGAGGGCGGCCGGCTGTACGCGGCGAAGAACCCCTACAACGACCTGTTCGCGCTGACGATCCGCTTCGACCGCGGCTGGCGCTCCGAGCGCCGGCTGTGCAAGGCGCTGGAGCTGCTCGAGCTGTCGGGCGCCGGCCCCTACTCGGCCGAGGAGTTCAAGAAGAAGCTGTACGCGCTCGGCGCGTCGCTGTCCTACAGCTGCGGCGAGCAGGAGTCCGCGGTCCACCTGAGCGGCGTCGACCGCAACTTCTGGCCGTCGCTGGAGCTGATGAGCCAGCGCTTCGACTGGCCGCGGGTGTCGTCGACGACCCTGGCCGACATGATCCAGGTGGACCTGGGCGACCGCGAGGACGAGAAGCGCAACCCGGGGGCGGTCCATTCCGCGCTCGGCGCGCTGGCGACCCGCGGCCGCGAGAGCCCGGTGCTCGCCCGGCTGACCAACGACGAGCTCAAGAAGCTCGACGAGGCGGGGCTCAAGACGATCATCAAGGACTTCCCTCATTGGGAGCGCCGCGTCGGCTACGTCGGCCCGCGCACGCCGTCCGAGGTCGCCAAGCTGCTGGAGACGCACGGCCGATACCGGCCCGTCCCCGCGCGCGTCCCGCTGCGCCTGCTCAAGCCCGCGAAGAACCGCGTGCTGTTCGCGAACCGCGACATGGTCCAGGCCCGCGTCGGCCTCTATTCCGCCGACGAGGTGTTCGACCCCGAACACGTCGTCGACTACCTGTTCTACAGCCAGTACATGGGCGGGGACATGAGCTCGGTGATCTTCCAAGAGGTCCGCGAGGCGCGCTCGCTGGCGTACAGCGCGGGCGGCGGCCACTCGGTCGGCGCCGACAAGGGCGACGAGACCGAGCTGTGGGGCTCGCTCGGGACGCAGGCCGACAAG
>JACQBB010000242.1 GCA_016194625.1 Elusimicrobiota bacterium
GGCGCCGATCGTCCCCGAGGACGCCGACCCGACCGTGCGCAACGCCGTCTCGATGGCCGAGAACCTGAAGATCACCGGCGCCGACCGCGTGCAGGCCGTCGCGCAGAAGCGCTTCGGCGCGCCGGAGATGAACCCGTGGCGGCGCTTCAAGGCCGCGCTCGGCCTGGCGCCCGAGGAGGCGCCCCAGCCGCTGATCGCCGTGGTGGACTCCGGCGCCGACGTGACCCATCCCCTGCTCAAGCGCGTGAAGGAGGTCAAGAACGCGACCTCCGGCGAGAACGTGGACGACATCGGTCACGGCTCGTGGGTGACCAGCATGGTCCTGAACTACGCTCCGTGGGCCAAGAACGTCACGCACTACAAGACCTTCCTGAACGGCGGCGCGACGCTCGACGACATCCTCAAGGCGCTGACGATGGCCGCCAACGACGGCAACCTGGTCATCTCCAACTCCTGGGGTTCCGACGACGGCGACCCGACCAGCCCGGACTCGGTCCTGGTCCAGAAGCTGGCGTCCGAGGGCCACATCATGGTCTTCGCGGCCGGCAACGCGGGCCCCGGGGCGAACACCGTCGGCTCTCCGGCCATCATCCAATACAAGGACGCGCAGACCGGCGCCATCCGCGTGCTGGCCGTGGCCGCCTCCGACCGCAACAAGAAGGTCGCCTTCTTCTCCTCGCGCGGCCCCGGCTCGCCCAAGACGAAGGGCAAGGACGGCTTCGCGCACCGGCCCGACCTGATGGGCGTGGGCTACAACACCGACGGCGCCTGGCCCGCCGCGCTGGGCGACGCCGACCGCACCGACCCCGTCGCCGGCCCGATCAAGGCGATCTCCGGCACCTCGATGTCCACCCCGTCCATCGCGGGCGCGCTGGCCCTGCTGATGATCGTGTTCGGCGTGACCGCGAAGGGCGCCCGGCTCGACGCCGTGGTCAACGCGGTGATGTCCACGCTCGAGAAGACCGGCAAGAACTCTGCGGACGAGGAGGGCCAGGGCTTCATCGACGTGGAAGCCGCCTACGAGCTCCTTTATAAGCAGTTCGACCCGGGCCAGACGCCGCCGACCGCGGTCCTGCGCTACCGCCAGCTGAAGGCCGACGCGAAGTCGATCGAGGAGTACGTCGACCCGCGCTCCGAGGCCAACGTCCTGGCCGGCCAGCCCGACGCGAAGATCGTGGATTCGATGCTGAAGGACCATCAGGCGATCGCCGCCGAGCTGAAGGCCCTCGAGGCCGAGTACCCGGCGATCGCCCACCAGTCCGCGGGCCCCGTCGCCCGCGCCTGGGCGCGCCTGACCGGGCGCGCGCCGGTCCCGGCGCACGTCGCCGAGTACCGCCGCCTCTCCGCGCTCGTCGCGCGCGAGGAGGCGGAGAACCGCGCCTTCCGCCGCGCGGCCGCCCAGCAGCCCGGCAAGCTCCGCGAGGAGATGCTGGCCCGCCTGGAGACCGAGATCGAGCCGCGCGGCGACGCCGACCGCGCCGCGCTGCGGGCGCTGCTGACCGCGCACCCGCACGCCGAGTACGAGGCCGCCGGCTTCTTCGGCCGCTTGTGGCTGCGGCTGACGGGCCGCGCGCCCGAGCTTTCCTGAGAGACCAGACCATGACCTCCACCATGCCGATGTTCATCGTCGAGGACGACGACCACTTCCGCGAGACCTTCATCGACGTCATGTCGCTGAAGGGCGTCGAGGTCGAGGGCGCGCGCAACGGCGACGAGGCGATCAAGGCGCTGAAGCAGGCGCACCCGTCGGTCATCATCATGGACGTCCAGCTGCCCGACGTGCACGGCTTCGACCTGTGCAAGAGGGTCAAGCGCCTGGAGGGCTACCAGGACACGCCGGTGATCTTCGTCTCCGCCTCGACGCAGTACTCCGACCCCCGCGACCGCGACGAGGGCATCCAGGCCGGGGCCTCGCAGTTCCTGCCCAAGCCGATCAGCGTCGAGCGCCTGTGGTCGGCGATCGAGTCCGTGCTGGCCGGCGCCCGCCGCCGCCCGAGCTGACCCCGGCCGCGCCGCGGCCGTTTCGTCCCGTCCCTGCGGTTCCGCCGCGTTATTTGCTTGCGTAACCCGTGTAGTAATGATAATTTGCGGGTGACGCCGCCGTATCCTGCGAAGGGAGGACTCGAATGAGGAAGATTCTCGCGCTCGCCGCGCTCGCGTGCCTGATGCTCGCCGCGGCTCCGGCTCACGCCGATGAGGAAGTCCAGGTCGGCAAGGACGCCTTCATGTCCGTCGGCATGAAGTTCTGGGTCAACAGCTGGCAGACCAACCTGACCGGCAACTCGGGCAAGAACTGGACGATGCTGACCGAGGGACCCCAGCTCGGCTACATCCCGAACCTCTCCTTCAAGTACAAGCAGCTGCTCCTCGCCGGCTCCTTCATGGCGACCAGCGACTACAAGTTCCCTCAGGAATCCTTCTACAACGGCGCGGGCACCCTGTACACGCTGAACATCAAGGGCACGCGCCAGGAGGCCGACTTCAACGTGGGCTTCTACGTGCACCCGTCGGTGGCGCTGACGATGGGCTACAAGGGCATCACCGAGAAGTTCACGGTGGTCAACTCGATCAGCGGCACCAGCACCAACTCGGTGTACCTGAACGGCGTGACCTTCGGCATCGCGGGCTCGGCCCCGATCGGCTCCGGCTGGTCGGTGTACGGCAGCGGCGCGGGCGGCCCGATGTTCGTGACCTACACCCCGGCCTCCACCTACACGGACTCCGCGATCTACGAGGCCTCCGAGCTCGGCCTGGCGTACCGGCCGATCCCGAACCTCTCGCTGACCGGGGGCTACAAGTTCCAGCTCATCCAGACCAAGATCAACTCGCTGAACTCGACGGCCTACTCGGCCCTGCCCCGCAACGAGGTCACGCGCGGGTTCATGCTCGGCGCCAACTACACGTTCTGAGCTGAGAGATGACCATGACCACCAACCACGATTCCGTCAGGGGGACCGATCCGATGAGGAAGAATCTCATGCTCGCCGCGCTCTCGTGCCTCGTCCTGCTCGCCGCCGCGAGCCCGGCGCGCGCCGACGAGTCCGTCCAGCTCGCCAAGGACTTCTCGATGACGGTCGGCTACAAGCTGTGGCTGAACACCTGGGAGACCGCCATCCCGTCGTACACGAACGGCGGCAGCCACGTGAACGCGATCACCGCCGGCCCGGTCGCGGCGTCCGTGCCGAACCTGTCGTTCAAGTACAAGCGGTTCCTGCTGTCGGGCAGCTACATGTTCACGCCCGACTACAAGTTCCCGGCCTTCCGCGACACGTTCGTGTCGGGCGGCGTCGGCTTCACCACCGCCGACCGCGTGTTCACCGCCTCCCGCAAGGAGTCGGACATCAACCTGGGCTACTACATCTCGCCCAACCTGGTCGCGACGGTCGGCTACAAGAACGTCGAGCAGAAGTACCAGGAGAAGATCGGCACCGTGACGCTGGCCGCGACGAAGACGCACTACAACGGCGTCACCGCCGGCATCGGCGGCTCGGCCGGCATCGGCGCGGGCTTCGCGCTGTACGGCAACGCGGCGGGCGGCCTGATGCAGGCGTCCTACACGCCGTCGTCCTCGCACGACACCGCGCTGTACGAGGCGTCCGAGGTCGGCCTGGCCTGGCACCACGAGGGCTTCGGCGCCTCGCTCGGCTACAAGTTCCAGTACCTGACGACCCGCAACCCGGGCATCGTCGCCGCCGACGTCTCGCGCGGCTACATGGCCGGCCTCAGCTACACCTTCTAGAGGGAGGAAGCCGCCGATGAAGAACGCGAGAGCCCGGTCCGGAAGGCTCGCGGTCCTCGTCTTGGCGGCTTCTCTCTTGTCCGGGGCGGCGCTCGCGGATCCCGGGCCGAAGGACGGCGTGGACACGCCGCCCGACTTCGGGCTGGCGCCGCGCGAGCACGACGTCGCGGTGGTCATCGGCATCGAGAAGTACCGCGACATCGAGGCGCCGTCCACCTACTCGGCCGAGGACGCCGAGCTGATGAAGGGCTACCTGAAGGCGCTCGGATTCCGCGAGACGAACATCCGCCTGCTGACCAACGACCGCGCGACGCTGACCGACTTCCGCAAGACGATCGAGCGCTGGCTCCCGGACAACGCGAAGCCCGACGGGAAGGTGTTCTTCTACTACTCCGGCCACGGCTCGCCGGACTTGTCCGACCCCGAGCATCCGCGCGCCTACCTGCTCCCGTACGACGGCGACGCCAGCGACCTGGGCAGCACCGGCTATCCGATCGAGCGCCTCTACGACAAGCTGGGCAAGCTGCCGGCGTCGGAAGTCATCGTCGTGCTGGACTCGTGCTTCTCCGGCGCGGGCGGCCGTTCGGTGCTGGCCAAGGGCGCGCGCCCGCTGGTCAGCAACATCGTCCCCGTCGGCGCGATCGCGGCGAAGATGGCCGTGCTGACCGCCACCCAGCCGAACCAGATCTCGACCTCGTCGCCGGACAAGAAGCACGGCGTGCTCACCTACCGGTTCCTGGAGGCCCTGCGCGGCGGCCAGGCCGGGCTCGTGCAGATCTACAAGAAGATCAAGCCGGTCGTCGAGGACGACGCCCACTCGCTGGGCGTCAGCCAGAGCCCGAACCTGATGCTGGGTTCCGCGACGAACACGAGCGCGTTCGCGCTCGCGACCGACCTCGACATCGCGCTGGCCAAGAAGAAGAAGGAGGAGGCCGAGAAGCTCGAGGCGGCGAGGAAGGAGGAGGAGGCGAAGCGCGCCGCCGAATCCCAGCGCCTGGCCGACGAGGCGAAGCGCATGGAGGAGGAGAAGAAGCGCATCGCCGCCGCGCAGGAGGAGGCCGACCGCAAGCACCGCGAGGAGGTCCAGCGCCTGCAGCGCGAGGCCGACGAGAAGGCGGAGCGCCTGCGCCGCGAGGCAGAGGAGCGCGACCGCCGCCAGCGCGAGGAGTTCGAGCGCGAGAAGCGCCGCCTCGAGCGCCAGCAGAAGCGCGAGGAGCCGACGTTCGTCCCGCCGACGTTCTGACCCGCGCGGCTTGACGCTCGCCCGTCGGGCCTGCTATCATCGATTCAAGCCGTTCCCCCTTGGAGACACTCCGATGGCCGAGATCCAGCTGACCGACGATTCTTTCGAC
>JACQBB010000243.1 GCA_016194625.1 Elusimicrobiota bacterium
CCGATCGCGCAGGCGAGCTTCGCCGCGCGGACGGGATAGTCGATCATGCCGGGCTTGGTGGTCTCGATCACGCCCACCAGGAGCTCGAGCACGTGCGAGAAGAAGTTCTTCTGCTCGGCCATGATCTTCGTGTTGGTGATCGCGACGGAGGCCAGGCTCGCCAGGCTGGTGAGCAGGCCGATGTGCGCGGGCGTGTACTCGCCCTCGGCCTTGTTCAGCACCTCGACGACGCCGACCAGCTCGCCGCGGAACACCATCGGCACGCACAGGAGCGAGCGCGTGACGAAGCCGCTGGCCTTGTCGAACTTGCCGGCGAAGCGCGGGTCCTTGCGCGTGTCGTTGACGACCTCGGGCTGGAGCTTCTGCGCGACGTGGCCGGCGATGCCCTGGCCGATCGGCAGGGTCATCGTCCTCAGCGCCTTGGCCTTCTCGCCGGACGCGATGCGGAAGAACAGGTGCTTCTTGTCGTCGGTGACGAGCATGATCGAGCTCGCCTCGGAGCCGGTCAGCTGCTCGGCCGCCGTCCCGATCTTCTGGAGCAGGAAGTCCAGGTCGAGGGTGGAGTTCAGGGAACCCGCGATGGAGAACAGCTCCAGCGCGAGGTCGACGTTCATCTCGGGCGCCTTGGCTTCGGCCATGTTATTCGGTGCCTCCCAGGACTTCGCGGACCGTCGTCAGGCCCATCTTCACCTTCTCCAAGCCGTCCTGCACGATCAGCCGCAGTCCCTCCTTCTGGGCCTGGATGCGGACCGTGTCGGCGGCGACGTCCTTCAGGCAGATCTGGCGGAGCGTGTCGCTCATCACGAGCAACTCGTGCATGCCGACGCGGCCCTTGTAGCCGATGCCCTTGCAGGTCTCGCACTTGTTCTCGCCCGCCGGCGGCGCCCACAGCTTGGCCCCCTTCGGGAGGTCCACCTTGTTCTCCTCGAAGACCTTGATCTCCTCGGGCTTGGCCTCGCGCTCGACCTTGCACCCCGTGCACAGCCGGCGCGAGAGGCGCTGGGCGAGCACGGCCTTGATCGTGGTGGCGACCATGAAGGCCGGCAGGCCCATGTCCACCAGGCGCGAGATCGACGACGACGAGTCGTTGGTGTGGATGGTCGAGAAGACGAGGTGGCCGGTCATCGCGGCTTCCATCGCGATGTGCGCGGTCTCCTCGTCGCGGATCTCGCCGACCATGATGACGTCGGGGTCGAGGCGCAGGAACGAGCGCAGCGCCGCGGCGAAGTCGAACTTCTTGTCGCCGCCCAGCTTCACGTCCGGGTTGACCGGGACCTGGACGATGCCGTCGAGGTTGTACTCGACGGGGTTCTCCGCGGTCAGGATCTTGATGTCCGGGCGGTTGACGTGGTTGAGCGCCGCGTACAGCGTCGTGGATTTTCCGGAGCCCGTCGGGCCGCAGACGATGATCAGGCCGAAGTTCTTCTTGCCGCCGATGCCCTTGAGCAGGCCGAGGAACTTGTCGAGCGTGTCCTGCAGGAAGCCCATCTTCATGATGTCGACCTGCACGGACTTGCGGTCCAAGATGCGCATGACGCAGGACTCGCCGTAGACGGTGGGCACCATCTCGACGCGGAACTCGATGGGGTTGCCCTGCGCGAGGATCTGGATGCGGCCGGACTGCGGGATGCAGTTCTTGCCGGTCGGGTCCTCGAACGGCTCCACGTGGATGTCCGAGGCCTTCATCGACAGCGCGCCCAGGATGATCGCGTTGACGAACTTCTCGACCTCGGGAGCCGAGGCGTCCACGTCGGTGATGTCGGTCTTCTGCTCTTCCTTCTGGACCTGGAGCTCGCCCTCGGTCGGCGGGGCCTCGGTCTTGGCCTGCACGTCGGTCATCAGGCGGTTGAGCGCGGCGCCCTCGCCGCGGCCGTAGGCGGCGTCGAGCGCGCCCAGGACGTCCTGGGGGAGCGCCAGGTACGGCTGGATCTCCAAGCCGGTGCGCAGGTTCAGGTCCTCGGAGACGAAGAAGTCGCGCGGGTCGGCCATCGCCACGAAGAGGACGTTCTCCTCCTTGGCGAACGGGATCGCGACGTGGCGCCGGGCGACGGCCTCGGGCACCACCTTGGCGATCTCCTTGTCGACCTCCATCTGCTGGAGGTCGACGGCCTTGACCTGCCACTCCTGCGACAGGGCCTTGAGCAGGACGCCCTTCTTGATCAGCCCCAGGTCGATGGCCGATTGCTGGAAGGACTTCCCCGTCTTCGCCGCGTCGGCGTCGATCTGCTTGGCCTGCTCGGGGGTGAGCAGCTTCTGCTCGGCCAGGATCTCCTGGACGGTGCGCTTTCTCTGCAGTCCCTTAACGGGGGGCATGATGTTCTCCGAAGACCTCGCGGAGGGCGCCGAAGACCTCGCCGATCGTCGCCTTCGCCTCCACCGCGGTCAGGATGTGCGGGAACAGATTCTCCTTCGGGCCGCGCGCGGCGTCCGCCAGGCGGCGGACGGCGGCGGACGCGGCCTTCGCGTCGCGCCCCTTGCGGAACGCCTGCAGGCGCTTCACCTGCGCCGCTTCCAGCGCCGGCGAGACCTTGAGGCGCTCGGCGGGCTTCTCCTTGCCCTCCAGCTTCAGCGTGTTGACGCCGACGATCTTGCGGCGGCCGGTCTCGATGTCCTGCTGGTAGCGGTAGGCGCTCTCCGCGATCTCCTTCTGCGGCGTCTCGGCCGCGATGAGCTTGAGCATGCCGCCCTCGGCGCGCAGGCGCTTCAGCGTCTCGGTGATCCGGCGGTCGAGCTCGTCGGTGAGGGCCTCGATCGCCCACGCGCCGGCCACCGGGTCCACGGTCGCGGGGACGCCGGTCTCGTGGGCCAGGATCTGCTGGGTGCGCAGCGCGAGCGACGCCGACTGCTCGGTCGGCAGGGCCAGCGCCTCGTCGAAGGAGTTCGTGTGCAGCGACTGCGCCCCGCCGAGCGTCGCCGCCATCGCCTGCCAGGCCACGCGCATCGCGTTGTTGAGCGGCTGCTGGCTGGTGAGGGTCGAGCCGCAGGTCTGCACGTGGAAGCGCAGCGACTGGGCCTTGGGGTCCTTGGCGCCGAAGTCGTCCTTCATGATGCGCGCCCAGACGCGGCGGGCGGCGCGGAACTTGGCGATCTCCTCGAGGAAGTGGTTGTGGCAGCCGAAGAAGAAAGCCAGCTTGGGACCCATCGCGTCGATCTGCACGCCTCGCTTGACGAGGCTGTCGATATACACGAGCGCGTTGGCGAACGTGAACGCAAGCTCCTGCACGGCATCAGAGCCGGCCTCCCGGATGTGA